>DASPJI010000777.1:0-6191 GCA_035628695.1 Thermoanaerobaculia bacterium
GATAAAGAGCGCGGGGGCCCTCCGGGGCGCTCGAGGCTTTCGGGTCGTCAGGAGCCGTCAGGGCTAGGAGCCGGCGGCGGCCATCGGCGCCCCGCGGCAGGGCCGTGTCCAGCAGGCGGCCCGGCAGGACCGCGTCCGTTCGCCGGGCTCCGGCGCTCCCGGAGATCGGGGTGACCGTCACTCCGACCGCCGGAGGTGGGGGCGGCGGCGTGGGAGCGGCGCCCGTCAGCAGGAGGAGGGCGAGGGCGCCCACAGGGGCCGCACCGCTGCGGCGATTCATCGGCCACCTCCGCTCAGATAGAGATCCAGACGCACCGGCTGGGTGACGCCCTTGTCATCGGTTCTTCGTGGCGGCTGGGGTTGGATCACCATCAGATCCGAGAGCCCATCGCCGTCCAGCTCGCGGATCTGCGCCAGGCTCAGATCGCGCGGCTCCTCCTCGAGCTGCAGGGTGAGGTCGGGTCTCTCGTTGTAGCCGCAGTCCGGCCGGCCGCGGTGGATGGTCACGGCGCGGCCCCGGCCCATCTGCACGAACTCGGGGCGCCCGTCGCCGTCGAAATCCCCTTCGAACAGCGAGAGATGGCCGATTTTCAGGTTGTTCAGGTTCAGGTTGAACTTGCCCGACAGGTCGAGCCCGCGCACCGGCCGGAAGCCGCCGGCCGCCTGGCACCAGACGTGGAAGTCGAGCCCGATGCCGATCCGCTGGACGGTCATGACCTTGACCGCCTGCAGCATGGAGAAGTCGAGGGTGATGGCGGTCAGGTCCATCTTGCCGTCGCCGTTCAGGTCCTGGAGGCCGCCGGGGAACCGAAGCTCCCCCTCGCCGCTGCCGCCGTCCAGGGCATATCCCTCCACCTCGAACTGCTGATAGGGCGTGGGCTCCATGCCCAGGTCGGCGCGTGACCGATGGAGACGGTAGGTGAATTTCGGGCGTTTGGCGGCCCGCATCTCCGCCCGCATCCCCGCGTCTTCGCCGATCTCCTTCTCCTCCTGGGTGACGTACTCGGCCTTGTGATCGCCGTCGAGGTCGCCGAACCAGACCGGCACGGGGGTACCGGCGCCTCCGTCTCGTCCTTCGCGCCGCCGACCGGACGCGCGCTCCTGGTAATCCCCCAGGGGGGCGAGCGGCTCGCCGAAACGGCCGTCACCCAGGTTGCGGAGCACGCGGAAGCCGCGGAGCCCGCCGCTGGGATGGAAGAGGATCATGTCGGGCCGGCGGTCGCCGTCGACGTCGCGCAGTTCGGGGAGCGGATAGCGCCAGACCAGGGCCGAGGTGCCGGCGCGCTGGAGGTCGTCCAGCGGGAAACGGACCCGCGCGGGCTGCGAGGTCCGCAGCCCCTCGGCGCCGCTCAGATAGACCGACACGCCCTCGAGGGTCGGAAAGAGGACGTCCGCCCGCTGGTCGCCGTCGACGTCGCGCACCAGGCCCAGGTTGGAGAGGAACGTGCCGGTGCCGGCGAGGACGGAGCGCTCCGTGATCACCTTCTCCCACGACAGCTCGGGGACGTCGGGGACGGTGGCGCCGGGCTTCATGCGCAGCACGGACAGCCCGTCGTCGGTCATGGCCACGACCGGCAGCCCGGGCGGGCCGGCCTCAACGGTGAGGACCGACGTATCCATGGGGAGCGCCACCGCGCCGGGACCGAAACCGCCGTCCGGACGCCCGGGGAAGACGCGGATCTCGCGGCGCTCCACCAGGGAGGGGATGACGGTGAGGACCTCCACGAACCCCTCGATGTCGTCCATCGTGGTCGATTCCTGGATCTCGATCTGACCCCACCCGGTGTAGGCCACCACCACGGCCAGGTCCCGGTGCCCGTCGCCGTCGATGTCCGCGGCGACGACGGCCGACGGCGCGCCCGGCAGCGGCAGGGGCAGATAGCGAAGCGCCAGCTTCTCCCGTGCCGCCGAGGCGGGGTGGGTGGGGGAGAGGAGGACGGCGAGGAGAGCGGCGGAGGCGAGGAGAGGACGAAGGTACGGTCGGGTCATAGACGTGCGATTCCTCTCAGGAGTACGTCGGCGGCGGCGAAATGTTACCCGACCTCTCAGGGAACGCGCCGCGGCGGCGGCAGCCAGAGGATGGCCGCGCCGGCCAGGGCCAGCGCGGCCATCGCCATCCCCAGGAGGAACCCCGACGGTCTGTAGAGGAGGTCCAGCCGGGTATCCCCCGCCGGCAGCCAGGCGGCCAGGAAGGGGCCGTTGGCGGTGGCCGTCGGCAGTGGTCTTCCCTCGGCGAGCAGCTTCCAGCCATCATCCTGATAGAGGCTGGAGGCCAGGAGGCGGGGCTCGGCTAGGCGTGCCCGGACGGTGAGGTGGGCCGGCCGCAGATCCCCGAGGTCGAGGATGGAATCCCGGGGGGCGGCGGCCTTCCAGGTTCCTCCACGTAGCCGGCGGACCAAGGCCGTCTCGCCGAAGTCGCGGACGGCGGCGGTGCAGTCCGGCCATGGGCGCGGCTCCGGGCACTCCGCGGCCGCCGCGGGGAGGAAGAGCCGGGGGAGCGCCCCAGGTCTCCGGTAGACCCAGCCGGCCGGACGCCGGAGCACGGGTTTCAGGGGCGGCGGCAACTGGAGGCGCGGCGCGGTCATCACGAAGCGGACGCCCAGGAGGCCGTAGAGCGGGTCCTCCGGGTGGAGGAAGCCGTCCGAGGCGCGGTCCGGGAAGCGGTTGATCCGCCGGGTGACCTCTGCATAGGCGGCGGGTTTGGCCGGATTCGAGCTGCGCGGGTCCGCCAGGCCGTAGACCGAGGGGAGGTTCGGGCGGAGGGCGCCACCCACGCCGGCCATCCGGTACCAGGGGTCCAGCCGCTGCCGTACGAAGGTGAGGGGCTCGGTCTCCGGATAGTAGAGGCGGGCCGGCAGCGACGGATTGACCGGCGCGTAGATGGCCAGCAGCTCGCCGGCGACGGCCAGCGCCAGGAGCCCGGGGGCCCAGCGGGCGCGGGAGGGCCGGGCGAGGGCCACCGTGAACACCGCGAGCACCGCGAGCTGGAGGGCGAGCGTCCCGTAACGGAGGAGCGCGAGCCGGTCCGGATCCTCGGGGTGCGGATGCGCCAGGTAGCCCCAGAGGATCAGGGCCGCCAGCGCCGCTGCGGCGAGGAGCACCGGCCGGGGACGGAGCCCGTTCCTCCTCCAGCGCTCCCAGGTGCAGGCGGCCAGGTAGGCGACGACGAAGTTCAGCAGCATCGTGAGGCGGCTGTGGTAGCTATAGGACTCCCGCAGCACCGGCAGCGCCTCGAGGAGCTGGACCAGCCCCGGCGGCCGGGCCAGGACCACCAGGCAGACCAGGGCCGCACCCAGGAGGACCCTCTCCTGCGGCAGCCGCTCCTCCTTTCTATAAGGAAGGAAGGCGAGCAGGAAGGCGAGGAGGGCCGCCGTGCCGGTGAAGCCGGCGGCGTCCTCGTTCATGTTGCTGTTCCCCCAGTAGTGGCCGAACCGGTTGTTGCCGTAGGCGTTGGGGGCGGCCACCGGAAGGAGGCGGCCCACCGCCGGGGCCGGGTCGGCCGCGGCAGCGGCCGGGGCGGCGTGCCGGGCGGCGAGGAGCGAGGCGCGGAGGCTGCGGGGGAGGGCGTCCGCGGCCGTCATCAGGGCTGGAGCGGCGAGCCCCAGCCCCACCCAGCCGGCGATCACCCAGGAGCGGAGCAGGGCACCCCGTCGCTCGGCCGGCGTCTCTCGGAGGAGGGAGAGGGCGAAGGCCGTTCCGAGGACCACCACGTGCAGCCCGGTCTCCGGGTGCCCGACGAGGACGACGCAGGCCGTGGCCGCCGCCAGGAGCGCCTGGTCCCGTCCCAGGCCGCGCCGGGCCACGATCGCCAGACCATAGAGAAGGACGGGGAGAAAGGTGGCGGAGCTGGCCAGCGGCCAGCCGAGCCAGAGGTGGAGGAACCCCGAGAGGCCGAAGGCGAGGCTCCCCCAGAGCGCCGGCGCCTCCGAGATCCCCTGCCGGCGCAGCAAGAGAAAGGTGAACACCAGGGGGACCAGCACCCGCAGCGCGGCGATCACCCCGGCGGCTTCGGGAACCGGGAAGGGGAGGGCGAGCCAGGCCAGGGGCTGGAACGCCTGACTTTGGGGGTTGCCCAGCAGCGGCTCGCCGGCCCCGGCGAGGTGGTTCCACAGCGGCCACTCGCCCGCCGCGTACGCCTCCCGGACCCGCACCAGCCAGGGGGTGATCTGGAGGACGACGTCGCTCGCCAGCAGGTTGCCCGGCGGAGCCCCCTCCCAGATGGCTCCCCGGTAGGGGGGGAGCAGGGTGAGGTAGCCCAGCGGCAGCAGCACCCGGCCCCCGAAGAGCGCCGGCCCGAACAGGACGAGGAGCACGCCGCCCCAGACCATCCAGCACCAGCGGGGGGCCGGGTCGAACCAGCGCCGCAGGCCGAGGGCCAGGAGCGCCGCGAGGGCGGCGACCCAGAGTCCGGGCAGGAGGTCGGCGGGCGTCCAGGTGGTCATGCGATGGAGTCCGGATGAGAACCCGAAACCTCGACCGATGCAACCGCCGCCCCGCCGGCGGCTCGATCTTCCTCCATCCCCGGCTCGGTGCCCTAAATCCGGCGCCCCGGCCACCTCGGCCCGCGCTTCGGACCGCGAAATGGGTCAAAAGCTGCCCCATGGGCTATGATCTCTGCCCATGCGCCCCGTTCAGAGCCTGTTTTCGCCTCTTATTCTCTTCTGTCTTGCAGCGGCTCCTGCCGCCGCGGCTCCGCACCCGTTCACGGCCCGTGACCTCCAGTCCATGCAGCGCATCTCCGATCCGCGGCCGTCGCCGCGCGGGGACCGGGTGGCCTACGTCCTGCGCACCAACGACCTCGAGGAGAACCGGGCGCGGACCGACCTCTGGATGGTGAATATCGCCGGGGGTGCCGGCGGCGACGCCGTGCGCCTGACCTCCGATCCGGCGGCGGACAACACCCCGCGCTGGTCGCCGGACGGCAAGAGCCTCTACTTCCTGTCCACCCGCTCGGGCTCAAGCCAGGTCTGGCGGCTCGACATGTCCGCGGCGAAGCCGGGCGACCCCGTGCAGGTGACCGACCTGCCGCTCGAGGTCGCCAACCTCCTGGTCTCGCCCGACGGCTCGCGCCTCGCCTTCAGCCTGGAGGTCTTCCCCGACTGCCAGACCCTGGCCTGCACCCGCGAGCGCCTCGACCACAAGGAGAAGGGCAAGGTCAAGGCGCAGCTCTTCGAGGGCGGCTTCGTCCGGCACTGGGACACCTGGAGCGACGGCCGGCGCAATCACCTGTTCACGGCCTCCCTGGACAAGGACGGCAAGGTGGGCGAGCCGCGCGATCTCGTTGATCTCACCAGGGGCATGCAGGGGGACGCGCCGTCGCGGCCGTTCGGCGGCACCGAGGAGGTCGCCTTCTCGCCCGACGGCCGGACCGTGATCTTCACCCTGCGCATGGCGGGGGAGGACAACCGGGAGGAGCCCTGGTCCACCAACTTCGACCTCTGGGAGGTGCCGGCGGACGGCTCCCGGGCGCCGCGCAACCTGACCGCGGCCAACCCGGCGTGGGACACCCAGCCGGCCTTCTCCCCGGACGGCAAGACCCTGGCCTACCTCGCCATGTCGCGCCCCGGCTTCGAGGCGGACCGCTTCCGCATCGTGCTGCGCAACCTGGCGGATGGGAAAGAGCGGGTGCTCACCGAGGCCTGGGACCGCTCGCCCGGCGAGATCGTGTTCTCGGCGGACGGCCGCACGATCTACTCCACCAGCCTGGACATCGGCCAGCTTCCTCTTTTCGCCATCGACGTCGCCTCCGGACAGGTGCGCAAGGTGGTGGCGGAGGGGAGCGCCCACTCCCCGGCGCTGGCGGGCGACCGCATCGTCTTCGGCCTCGACACCCACCACTCGCCGGTCGAGCTGTACACCGTGCGGCCGGACGGCTCGGGCCTGACTCCGATCACCCACGTCAACCGCGAGCGGCTCGCGGACGTCCTCATGGGGCAGGCCGAGCAGTTCTCCTTCCAGGGGGCCAAGGGGGACCGGGTGTATGCCTGGGTGGTCAAGCCCGCCGGGTTCCAGGAGGGCAAGAAGTACCCGCTGGCCTTCCTGATCCACGGCGGACCCCAGGGGTCGTTCCACAACGAGTTCCACTACCGGTGGAACCCCCAGGTCTACGCCGGCGCCGGCTATGCCTCGCTGCTCATCGACTTCCACGGCTCCCTGGGCTACGGCCAGGCGTTCACCGACGCCATCCGCGG
>DASPJI010000778.1:0-12019 GCA_035628695.1 Thermoanaerobaculia bacterium
CAGTCGTCGTCGGCCAGGAGGCCGCGGAGGATCTCCTTCTCCTTGTCGACGGTCTGCCGGACGTCCTCCAGGAACACCTGCTCGTCGATGGTGCCGTTGGGCAGCGACCAGGTGTCGATCATCCAGCCGATGGTCTTGAAACGGCCGAAGCGGCTGGCGAGCTGGTCGATGAAGTCCGCCGGCGTGGTGATCTCCAGGCCCGGCGGCATCCCCTTGGGGTCGAACTGGATCGGCGACAGGTACAGCCGCACCTCGGGGTCGAGGGAGACCAGCCGGAACTTGCCGATGCCTCCGACCTTGATCAGCCGGTTGAACGGGAAGCTGAACGCCACCCAGTCGCTCCACTCGCCCGGCTTCAGGCTCAGCTGGGTGCCCGACACCTCGATGCCCAGGCTGGAACGGTCCTCGGCCACGGTCAGCCGCATGGGGATGGAGATGTACTGCATCTCCTCCCCCTCGGCCGGAGGGAACAACTCGTTGGGCGGCCCCTTGATCTCCGTATCGATGACACCGCGGTTGTCCACCAGCTCCGTCACCTCGACCGAGAAGTCGCCGCCCCCCTTGGGCTGGAAAAACAGCTCGGAGGTGAAGTAGAACGGCTTGCCGATCCGCGCCGAGAGGTCCGGCGTGCCCAGGCCGGTGAGCAGGTGGCCATGCTCATAGGCCTTGGGCGGGAAGGTCACCGGCACCCGCATGACCTCCACCCGCTTGCCCGCCTTGCCGAGCAACGCCCAGAAGGTGTCCCCCTGCTGGTTGTTGATGGCGACAGGCCGGCTGGTGGGCAGTAGGGTGCTCGCCGCGTAGCCGGTCCCAACACCTGCCACGAGCCCGAGGGCCACCGCCACCGCCGCCGCCACCTTGGTGCGCATCCGGAAGAGCTTCAGCAGCAGGAGCAGCAGCAGGGCGAGGACCACGGTGGCAATGGCGCCCAGGACCAGCGGATTCCTCTCGCCGAAGAGGAAGGGCGCGCGCGAGACGTCCGCCGCCGCGAAGCTCGGCCGGTAGGTGGCCGGGTCGCGCTTCAGAAAGTCGAAGATGCCGTGCCGGCCCGGGCTCAGACCCGTGGAGAACGTCGACCAGGAGACCGGCGTCTGCGACGGGATGGTGGAGCGCAGAGGGGCGAACGTCCCCTGCTGCCGGAGCTTGGCCAGGTTCGGCAGCTTCCCCTCGTCCATCCACTGCTGGGCGAGCTTGGCGTCGGCGCCGTCGAAGCCCAGGACGATCATCTTGCGGTCGGCCGCCGGCGGCTGGGCCGAGAGGCTGGCGGCCAGGAACGGCAGGACGAAAAGCGCGAGCAGGACCAGAACGGTGGGCCGGCACGCGCGCGTGGGCAGAGTTGCAGTTTCTTTTGGATGCATAGAGGTCGCGGCTTCCGAAGGGTCGATCGGTGTGAGCCGCGGATTCTATCAAACCGAAACCCTCGGAGCGGCGCCGCGTATGAGAAGGAGCACCCGGGGTCTGAGAGAATGACCCCACCAGCCCATGGAATCCGCCGCCGAAAACCGCCGCCCGTACGGCATGCTCCTCCTGGGTGCCCTGGTGCTCGCCGCCGGGGTCCTGCTCGCCCGGCAGTGGCTGCCGGAGTGGCAGACCTGGCGGCTGCCGCACGAGGCCGCGTTCGAAGAGCGCCACCGCGAGACCGCCGGCCGTCTCGGGGTCCGGCTCTCCCCGGACGCCCCGCGCACCCGGCTGGTGGTGAGCGACGATACGGTTGGCGACGTCCGCTGGACCGCGGGCGACGCCAGCGTGGCGGAGCTCGAGGCCCTCGGCGCCGGGCTCAAGATCGAGGTGGTCCGCGAAGGGACCCTCGCGGGCGACGCGCCGGCACGCCAGTTAGGGATCGACTTCTCTCCCTCGGGCCGGCCGCTCCAGTTGGCATGGATGAAGCGCGTCCCCTCCCTCGTCTTCGAGGGGGCCAAGGAGCCCGCCTCCCCCGAGGTGGTGGAACGCGTCGCCGCCGGGGTGCTGGCACCCGGCGAGACGCTGGCCGACCCGTCCGAGAAGCGCGGCGCCTCCGGCCTGGAGATGCGCTACGACCTGCCGGGGACACGGCCGCCCCAGCACCTGCTCGCCCAGCCCCTGCCCGGCGGCAACATCGTCGTGACGCGCGGCGCCGGCAGCGTCGAGGAGGCCGCGCGGCGTGGCGAGGGGCAATCGGTGGCCGGGGAGCTCCTCAAGGCCCTCCCGCGCTTCCTCGCCTTCCTCGTTGTGGTGGTGCTCTTTTTTGCCCTGCTCTTCAAGCGGCGCATCGACTTCGTCAACGGCCTCTTCCTGGGGGCGATCTCCTTCGTCGCCTCGGCGGCAACCCTGTTCAGCCATCCGGACCCGCTGGCCCTGCTGGAGATCGCGGTCCCGGCCCTCTTCGTGGCGCTCTGGGTGGTGCTCATCTGGTCGACCGGCGAGTCGCTCCTGCGTTCCACCGATTCGAGCTTCACCACCAGCCTCGACACCCTGCGCGCCGGCCGGCTGGGTCCCCGCGGCGGACGCGCACTGCTCTACGGCCTGTCCCTCGGCGCGGCGCTCGGCGGCCTGCGCCTGGCCGTGCTGGCCGGAGCCGCGGCCCTTCCCGGCCTCGCTCCCGGCGCCTCGAGCGTGCCGCTGCCTGCCTTCGCCGCCGACCATAGTCCGTTCAGCACCGGCATCCTCATCGCCGCCGAGGTGATGCTCATCGTCGCCTGCGCCCGGCGGCTGCTGGCGCCCCGCTGGGCGGTGGCGGCGGCCATCATTGTGGGTGCCCTGCTGGTGGAGCCGGTGCCGCTGCAGCCGTTCGCCGCCGCCTTCGTGGCGAACCTGGTGACCGTCGGGCTCCTGGTGTGGCTCGGCCGCCGTTTCGGCCTGACCGCCCTGCTGACCGCCTCCATCGCCGTCTACCTGCTGCCGACGGTGGTGCTCGCGGCCTCGGCCCTCCACTGGCTGCCGGTCACCTTCGCCGTCACCGCCGGCACCACGGCCGGCGTCCTCGTCCTCGGCTTCGTGGGCCTGCGCCGGCCCGGCCGGGTGGAGCTGGAACGGCTGGCGCCGCCCCGCTTCATGCGCCGCCTGGAAGAGGAGCGGCGGATCAAGTACGAGATGGACCTCCTCGCCCGCATGCAGCTCGGCCTGCTGCCGGCGGACGTCCCGGCGGTGCCGGGCTGGGACATCGCCGCCCGGTCGCTCCTCGCCACCGAGGCCGGAGGGGACCTCTATGACTTCCTGCTGGACGACGCCGGCCACCTCTGGATCGCCGCCGGCGACGTCGCGGGCCACGGCTACTCCTGCTCGATCGTCCAGGCGATGACCACGGCGGCCTTGACCAGCCTCATCGGCCCCGGCAAGAGCCCGGCCGAGGTGCTGCTGGGGGTAGACCGGGTGATCCGCCGCGGCGGCTCGCACCGCAACTTCACCAGCCTCACCCTGCTCCGTCTCGACCCGGGGACCGGCGAGGCGGTGCTGGCCAACGCCGGCCATCCCTACCCGTTGGCCCTGGCCGAGGGCACCGTGGAGGAGCTCGAGATCCCCGGCCTCCCCCTGGGACAGGGACCCCGCCGCCAGTACCGGGACGTCGATCTCCAGATCCCCCCCGGAGGGGCGCTGGTCCTCTGCTCCGACGGCCTGTTCGAGGCGGTCAACTGGGAGTCGGCCCCCTACGGCTTCGACCGCCCGCGGGAGGTGCTGCGCACCCTGGAGGAGCGGCCGGCCGCCGAGATCCTGGAGACGCTGCTGGCCGACTGGAAGCGTCACGTGAGTGCCGAGGCGCCGCCGGACGACACCACCGTGGTGGTCATCAAGAGGGCGGCGTTTGACCGCTCCGTCACGGTCACATAGCATCATCGATTCGCGGCATGGCCGCCAAGGACCCGAATCCAATGTTCGAGAACAGGCGTCCGCTCCCCGGGAGCGGACAGGAGGCATCGCGATGAAACTGACCCCGTTGGGCAAGGCCCTCGTCTTCCTCATCGGCCTCGGCCTTTTCATAACGGCTCTCTACAAGTTCGTGCCGCCGGAGCAACAGATCTGGCGCAAATGGCTGGGTGGCGGAGGGGATACGGCCGCTACCGTCGAGAACCAGGGCACCGAGCCCGCCGCCGAAGGGGAGCGGGGCCCGGACACCCTCGCCAATCAGCCGATCGACCGCAACGGCGAGTCGCGGGGCGAGGAGCCCCGTCAGGAGCGGCGGGCGGCGAGCGAGTGGATCACCGTCCCCGGCGGGCTCTTCCGTTCGGGCGAGGGTCTCGAGGAGGTGGACGTGCCCGCCTTCCAGATCCAGAGCCACGAGGTGACCAACGGCCAGTACGAGGCGTTCCTGGAGGAGTGCCCCGAGGGATCGTCGTGCGGCCCGCGCGACCTGCCGTCCTACTGGGACGACCAGTCCTACCTTGAGACCCGGCGCGACGCGCCGGTGGTCTTCGTCTCCTGGGCCGACGCCTCGGCCTACTGCCGCTGGGCGGGCGGGCGGCTGCCGACCATTTCCGAGTGGGAGAAGGCGGCGCGCAGCGACGACGGCCGGAACTTCCCCGCGGGCCCGTCCATCGACCCGGCCGACGTCAACATCCTGGGCCAGGACCGCCGCGACGAGAAGAACCGGGCGCCGAAGCAGATCCCCACCTGGGGAACCGACGACCCGCGCTACAACCGGGACGCCAGCCCCTACGGCGTGCTCGCCATGGCGGGCAACGTCAGCGAGTGGACGGCGACCGCGAGCCCCGACGAGCCCGACCTGCGGCTCGCCGCCGGCGGCTCCTGGGACTCCTGGAGCCTCGACGATGCCCGCACCTATGCCTCCTTACCCAAGCAGCCGGCCGACCGCAGCTCGAGCCTCGGCTTCCGCTGCGTCAAGAGCGCCCGGTAAATGAACAACGACTATCCGGAGGTCACGACCATGATGATCCGACGCATCTCCATCACGGCGATCCTCCTCGTTCTGGGGATCTCCACCTTCGCCACCGCCCAAGGAGACGAATCGCTGCAGCGGGTCGTCGACAGCGGCACCCTCCGCGTCGCGGCCGAGCCCGGCTCGCCCCCGATGCTGGTCAAGGAGGGCAACCGCTACGACGGCTTCGACTACGCCATCGCCAAGGCGCTCGCCAAGCGCATCGGCGTCGACTCGGTGGTCATCGTCGCCGGCAAGTACAGCGAGCTGCCCGGCCGCCTGATCGCCGGCAAGGCCGACGTCATCATCAGCGGCTACACCGCCGACCCGTCCATCGCCGGCGTCGACTGGTCCGAGCCCTATCTCAACTACGGCCTCGCGCTGGTGGTGCGCAAGGGGAGCCTGATCCGCAGCATCGACGACCTGCGCGGCAAGGTGGTGGGCATCTTCAACGACCCCGCGGCCGAGGCGGACGTCAAGCGGCTGGTCAAGGGCTACAAGGACCTCCGGAAGTTCGAGGACGGCTACTTCGACCTCCTCGCCGACGGTCAGCTGGACGCCTTCATCTACGACTTCCCCTTCGCCCAGGAGGAGATCAAGGAGTACGACGGCAAGCTGGAGATCGTGCAGTTCAACCTGACCGACTCCACCTACAACGTCGGCGTGCGCAAGGGGGCAACCAGCCTCCTGCGGATGATCAACTCCGAGATCCGGTCGCTCAAGGGGTCGGAGGAGTACCGTCAGATCATCCGGAAGTACCTGGGCGGCACCGGCCCGGCGCCGGTGACCAAGGTGGCCGCCGATCAGACGGTCTACAAGGTCCAGCGGGGGGACACCCTCTCGGGGATCGCCCAGAAGCGCCTCGGCAGGATGTCGCGCTGGGAAGAGATCTGGGACCTCAACAAGGGCCGCATCGCCGACCCCAACCTGATCGAGATCGGTTGGGAGCTGGTACTGCCGAAGTAGCTTCGCCGGCCGCGGGCGCCGGCTCACCGGCGCCCGCGTGCCATCCCACCGGCCCTCAGCCGACGATCTCTACAGGTTCGAACCTCTTCCCTCTCCGCACCCGATACGCCGAGAAGTCTCCTCGATCGATGGTGAAGACCCGGCGGGTCGGGAGAGCCTCCGCCGCCGCGATGAGCGAAGCATCGGCCAAGTCCATGGGATGGTCGGTGTACTGCTGCATCAGCTCGAACGACCTCGTGAGCGCCGGCGCGTCCATGAACCAGACCGATACGCCGCCCCGGAGGACGAAGTCGCGGAGCCGGCTGGAGCCGATGCTGGAGGGTTCCAGCAGATGGAAAGCCTCGGTCAGCACCGGCACGGTCGTCACCAGAGGCTCGCGGAGATCGCGGAGGACGGCTCGACAGCGCTGATGTCGGCCGTCACGAGGGTCGAAGAGAGCCACGAACGGGCCGGTGTCGACCAGGATCACCGATCGTGCTTTCTCCGGATCGCCTCCCGGACGCCCCGCCGTGTCTCGGTGGACGGCGCGACCGCATATCCACCCGGCCCGAGGTCCAACGCCTCGTAGATCTCATAGGCCGACCGGCCCTCCTGGGCGGAGAGCCGGTCCCGCAGCGCCATGAGCCCTTGCTTGAACACGGCCGAGATGGACAAGCCCGTGGACTCGACCAGGTCCTCCAGAACTTCTTCGGTATCGTCGTCCAGCCGCACGGTACGGAGAGCCATGGGTCCCCCTCCTTTTGTAATACGATTGTATTACAGCTACCCGCCGTCCCACTTCTCATCCGCCGACGGTCCATAGAGCGACGGGACCGGAGCCTCGTTCAGCCGCAGGTAGACCGTCAACTGCCCCCGGTGGTGCGCCAGGTGATTGAAGACGCTGTCGCGGATCGCGACGTAGCGCGTCTCCTCGTAGACCACCTTCCCCTGGAGGAGCAGGCGCCAGGAGGAGCCCGTCAGGTGCTCGTCCGTCGCCGAGGCGAGGGCATCCTTCGCTTTGGCCACCGCCTTGTCGAACATCTCCAGGAGCTCCCGGTTCGTGGGCGGGGCTCCGGCTCCGTACTCGCCCGGGGCGCTGAGCTCCAGCTCATCCTGCCGCACGATCGAGTCCACCCAGGAGGGCATGATCGCGACCAGGCCGGCCAGATAGCCGAGGGGCATCGACTTCTCGTGCGGCTTCCACTCGTCGCGCCCCTCGGGGACGCGCTCCAGAGCGCGGCGCGTCCCGGCGGCCTCTCGTTCCAGCTCCGGCAACAACAGCTCGGCGATCGTCGGCATCGTCTCTCTCCTTTCCCTCTCCCGGCGCCGCTCCCCCCTACCCCAGCCGCAACGCCCGCTTGATCTCCTGAGCCCGAGCCTGGATGGCGGCCCGGTCGAGGTCCCGGAACTTCTCGGGGAGGAGCTCCCGGCTGGTCGACTCCAGGACCGCGAAGAGGATCTGCATCTCGCGTTCCAGCGAGTTGGCCGGAGGGATGAAGTCGCCGAAGGCCTTCTTGATGTGCTCCTCGGCAACCTCCGACGCCTCGGCGGCCTCGGCCTCCAGCACCGCGCGCACCAGCACCGCCTCGAGGTCCGAGCCGGAGAGGCCGAGTAGCTGCTCCTCCTCCACCACCTTCGACAGCTCGGTCACCGGCGTCTTCAGGCTCAGCTTCTTGACCATCACCTGGTAGATCTCGTCGTACTCCTCCACCGTCTCGGGGTAGAAGAGCGGGATGTGCTCCTCGGCGCGGCCCTGGCGCTTGAGGTCGATCGGCAGCAGGTCCGGGCGCGCCGTGATCAGGAACCAGAGGATCTTGCCGCGGTGCCGGGTGTCCGCCATGAAGGAGGCGATCTGGGCGAAGACGCGCGTCTGGACGCCGGAGTCCCCCGACTGCTCGCGGTTGCCGAGCGCGGCGTCGGCCTCGTCCACCACCACGCCCACCGGCGTCAGCGACGAAAGGATCTTGAGGATGCGCTCCAGGTTCGATTCCGTGGCGCCCACCCACATCGACCGGAAGTTCTTGAGCTTGACGCAGGGGAAGCCGATCTCGTTGGCGAAGCACTCCACGAGGAAAGTCTTGGCGCTCCCAACCGGGCCGCAGACCAGATAGCCCATCGGCACCGCCGCCGGGTTCCCCCGCGCGATCGCCCGTGCCGCCCGGCGCAGCCGGTCCTTGACCGCGGGCATCCCGGCCACCATCGACAGGTCGTACTTGGGCTCGACGTACTCGAGCAGCCCCAGCCCCTCGGTCTCGATCACCTCCTTCTTCACCCGCCGCACCTGCTCGCGCGTCAGCGTCTCGTCGTGGGCGTCGGCACCGTCGAGCATCTGGCCGAGCTGCACGCGGGTCATGCCGGCGGTCAGTTCGGCGAGGCGGACCGGCGGCAGCTCCGAGCGCCGCTTGTACCAGTCGGCCGGGCGCACCGCCTCCAGGTACTCCAGGCGCTCCCGCGGATCGGGGCGGACGATCTCCACCTCGCGCGTGGCGTGGGCGCGCAGCAGCTTGGGGTCGAGCTCGGCCAGGCTCTCGGTGATCAGCACGATCACCATGTTCTTGGCGAGCAGCACCGGGTCCTGCGACCACTTGCGCAGGTAGACCAGGACGGCGCGGTCCTCGGGTGTCCGGTAGGAGGCGTCGCCGGCGGGGATCACCGTCTCGGCGAACGGCAGCAGCAGCACCACCGGCCGCGACGGCTGGAGCGAGGAGCAGTGC
The DNA here is from genome assembly GCA_035628695.1 of Thermoanaerobaculia bacterium. Lineage (GTDB taxonomy): Bacteria > Acidobacteriota > Thermoanaerobaculia > Multivoradales > UBA5704 > DASPJI01. The sequence goes on from DASPJI010000778.1 coordinate 8,509, forward strand.
CTGAAATAGGAGTCGAGCAGCGCGAAGCAGTTGGCGGCGTCGCGCGGCAGCGCCTCGGCCCAGTTGGTGCCGTGCACCGAGTCGTAGTTGCGGAGCCGCTCCTGGAAGTGGCCGCGCGCCGCCGGGGTCGAGAAGCCCAGCCCCTCGGCGCGGTTGTAGGTGACGATCGACTGCCAGCCGGCGAACAGCTCCTTGGTCACGAACTCGTCGAGAGAGAGGAAACGCAGGCCGGAGGAGCCGCGGACCGGCACCAGGTCGGCCGGCACGCCATGGAGGACGAAGGTATTGGCCTGCTTGGCCCAGACGGCGCGCACCAGCTCCGCCCCCCAGGGGGGGAGGGACTCGACGAAGGCGGCCGGAGGGGTGGCGACGGTGGACATGAGCGGCTCCTAGCGCCGCTGCTTCCCCCGGGCCGGAGGTGGCGGGGGGGGCGGCGCGGTCATCTGCTTGATCTTGCCGGAGAGGATCGGCTCGCCGGTCTCCGGCATGGCGCCGAACAGCCGCTCCATCTCCTCGACGCTGGCGGCGTCGGCCTCGGCGCGGGCGAGGACGTCGTCGATCTCCAGCGAGAAGGCGGTGGCATCGGTGGCGGCGATCGATTTCTGGAGGAGGAGCTGGAGCAGGCTCTCCAGCGAATCCACCTCGGCGAGCAGCGCCTGGCGGTTGGCGACGTTCTGGCGCACCGTGCGCAGGAGCTGCTCCTTGATCTCCAGGTGCTTCTCCAGCGCCTCGCGCACCCGCTCGTCGACGTCGGGCGCGGCGAGTTGCTCCTTGAGCTTGCCGATGTCGGCCCTGGCCTGCGGCTCGTTGAAGCTGCCCACCATCTCGTCGTACTTCTGGATCAGCCAGAGGTGGCGCAGACAGGTGGCGAGGATCGAGTCGAACTTGTTGTCCTGATCGGCGAGCATCCCCTGGCTCGCCGCCGACAGCCCCTTGTAGTTGTTCTGGATCCGCTCGCAGAGCTGGCGCAGGCGGACGAAGCGCGCCTTGGCCGACGGGGTCAGCGCCTCGAAGCGCTGCTCCTGCGACAGGGTCTGGAACTGGCGGTCGGCGTACTTCTTCTCGATGTCCAGGCGGCGCTTGATCCGTTCGATCATGAACGGCGCCGCCATCAGCTCGAGGCCGGCGAGGGCCAGGAGCGGCAGGGGCGACGCCGTCAACGCCGAGAAGGCGACCGCGCCGGTGACCAGGATCGCCTGGTACTGGTTCGCGACCGCCTTCTTGAGGACCGGATGCCGATCGAGGAATCCCACGTCGGTACGGCGAGCCTCCGGTTAGCCGCCCTCTCGGGCCCGCTGCGGCGTGGCCTCAGCGGTGGGAGTGGCGGTGGCGGTGCCGAACGGCGCCGCCTCGGGGGTGGCGTCGGGCTGCTTGAGCCCCATTTCGACCTCGAACTCCGAGAGGATGCTCTGGGCCTGGATCGACCGCGCCTTGCGCTCCATCTTGATGCGGTCGACGTCGAGCCCGCCGGTCGCCACCTCGACGGCGGCCTTGGACTCGGCCACCCGCTGCTTGATCTCCTCGAGGTACTTGTCGGTCGTGGAGGCGGTACCGTAGGTGTCGAGCTCGGCCAGCGCGTTGGCGGCGCTACGCATGACCTCGGCCTTCTTTGACTCCTGGATCGCCTTGCGTGCCTGGTCCATCCGGGCCCGCAGCTTGCCCTTGATGTCCTCGACGGAGATCTGGGCGTTCTGGAAGGCGTTCTGCGCCGCCATGAGCTGCTCGCTGGTGGCCTGCAGATCCTGGCGGACCGTCTGCAGGTGGACGGCGTCCTCCTCGGCGAGGCGGCGGGCCTCGGGGCTGCCGTCCTTGAGCGCGGCCTGGATCGACGAGGTGAGCTGCTTCTCCTTGCGCACCAGCTCGTCGCGCTCCTGCTCCAGGCGGATCACCGTGGCGCGGGTGGTGACGAGGATCTGGTTGAGGCGCGGCAGGGTGTTGCGCATCTCCTCGATGGACTCCTGGAGCATCACCTCCGGGTCCTCGGCGAAGGAGATGAAGTAGCCGACCCAAGACTTGAAGACACGCGCGAGGCGCTTGAACATGGCTATCTCCTAGAGACTCTCTAACGATCGCTTCCGGTCGCCCCTTCGCTCGCTGGCGTGCCGGCCGGCGGGCTCGCCGGGGCGGGGGTCCTGACGGTGCTCCCCGGCACGCCTTCGGCGGAGACGGGGTTCTCTTCGACGAACGGTCCGACGGATTCGTACAGCCGGCGCTCCTCGATGCGTTTGCGGACCTGCCACTGCCCGAGGCGGGCCTGCTCGGCCTCGACCGCCTTGCGGTTCGCCTCCATGGTCTCCTGATGGCGCCGCACCAACTCGTCGATCTCGGCCTGGAGGCGGGCGTTCTCCTGCTCCACGGACTGGGCGCGCGCGGCGAGCTTGCCGCGCAGCAGCTCCTCGAACTTGTCCAGGGCCTGGTCGCGCCGCACCGCGTCCTGGATGACGTCGGCGATCGGCACCGGCCCGGTGGGGTTCATCTTGAGGAAGCCGGCGAGCGCCGCGGCGCGCGCCTTGTGGTCGAGACCGGCGAAGTGGTCCGACTCGAGGATCTCCAGCACCTTGAAGGCGGTGTAGCCGTGCGGCGGCTCGCTGATCCCGGCGGCCTTGTAGATCGCCTCGAAGTCGGGGATCTCCAGGCCAGCCGTGCCGGCAGCGGCCGGAGCCCCGGCGGTGGCACCGCTTCGGGGCAGCGCCTGCTCGTCGATCCGCGCCTCAGGGATGGAACCCAGGATCTCGCGCACGTCGGTGGGCTTGCCCGGACGGGCTGCCGGCATGGCGCCGCTACCGGCAGCCGGATGCGAAGCGCCCGCCGCCGGACTGGCCGCGGTGACCGCGGGGGCCGGGGAGTCGAGCTCCACAATCTTCATCCTGCTCAGCACTTCCTTGAGGCCCATGGCTGCTCCCGAGAAATCCTTGAAGTCAAAGACGGCGCAGGCGCAAGCCTATGGCCGGGCCGGGGGAGTGTCAAGGACACGAATCCCTCCCCCGCGTACCGCACGGGCCAGGGCGCCCCGCCTTCCTGAAGGAGTGACGAAAGCCGGGGAAACGTTTCGCGGGCCCCCGCCCTCCCCTCCCGCCTACACCTCGTACGTCGGCCGGGCGTTCGGGTTGCGCGGCAGGCGCATGCGCCGGAGGTTGGATAGCGGCACGAGGGAGGAGGAGAGCGGGTTGAGCTCCGCCATCTCCCGCGAGGTCAGCGGCCGGATGCTGAACACCCGGCGGGGCACGCGGGCGGTGGTCGGGTCACATCCCCGTTCCAGCAGGGCCGCGAGGATCCAGCGGCCGATGGTCCGGCGTGCGGCGCTCACGGGAGGGATTGTACATGGGGGCTTCACCCTTCCCCCTCACCGTTGGACAAGGTATAAGCTCGGACGTGCCCTCGCAGCAAGATTCGACGCCGCCCCCGCAGTTTCAGTACCAGGACTTCATCATCCAGCTTCGACTGCTCCGGCCGGGGGAGTACGAGGTCAACGTACAGTCACCCGCCGGCGAGGCCCGCGGCCTGTTCGTTC
>DASPJI010000779.1:0-3053 GCA_035628695.1 Thermoanaerobaculia bacterium
TGACATGGACGTTGGTGCCCCCCATGCCCAGCGAGTTGACGCCGGCACGGCGTGGTGCCGTCGGGCTGGACGGCCAGGGGCGCCGCTCCGTATTGACGAAGAACGGGCTGCCGGCGAAGTCGATCTTCGGGTTCGGCTCGTCGAACAGGATGTTGGGCGGGATCTCCTCGTGCTGCATTGCCAGCACGGTCTTGATCAGGCCGGTGACGCCCGCCGCCCGGTCGAGATGCCCGAAGTTGGCCTTGACCGAGCCGATGGGGATGTACTGGCGGCGGTCGGTCCAGGTCCGGAACGCTTTGGTGAGCGCCGTGACCTCGATCGGGTCGCCCAGCTCCGTGGCGCTGCCGTGGGCCTCGACATAGGAGAGGTCCTCGGGGCTCACCCCGGCGTCCTCGTAGGCGGCCATGACCGCGTCCGCTTGGCCGGCGACGCTGGGAGCGGTGTAGCCGGCCTTGAGCGAGCCGTCGTTGTTGATCGCGGAGCCCAGGATCACCGCGTGGATGGGATCGCCGTCGGCCAGCGCGTCGTCCAGCCGCTTCAGGCAGACGAGGCCGACGCCGTGGCCGAGGATGCTGCCGTTCGCCTTGGCGTCGAAGGACCGCGAATGGCCGTCGGACGGGGCGATCCCCCCCTGCTCGTAGAGGTAGCCCTGGTGGTGCGGCGTCACCACCCGGATGCCCCCGGCGAGGGCCATGTCGCACTCCCCCGTCCGCAGGCTGCGGCAGGCCATGTGGACCGCCACCAGCGATGTGGAGCAGAAGGTCTGGACGGCTACGCTCGGGCCGCGCAGGTTCAGCTTGTAGGAGACGGTCGTGGTCAGCGAGTCCTTGTCGTTGCCGAGGATCGCCTGGAGCATGTTGACCGACCCCTTGACGTCCGGGTCGCCATAGAGCTGGAGCAGGTAGGTCGAGAGGTTCGAGCCGGCGAAGACGCCGATCGAGCCGGCATAGGTCGACGGGTCGTAGCCCGCCCGCTCCAGGGTCTCCCAGGCGGACTCGAGGAAGATGCGGTGCTGCGGGTCCATGACCTCGGCCTCGCGCGGCGAGTAGCCGAAGAGGCCGGCGTCGAACTGGTCTATCCCCTTGAGGACCGAGCCGGCGCGGACGTAGCGCGGATCGGCCAGCAGCTCCTCGGGGACGCCGGCGGCGCGCAGCTCGTCGTCGGAGAAGAAGGTGACCGACTCGACGCCGTCACGCAGGTTCTCCCACAGCTCCTCGACGTTGCCGGCGCCGGGGAAGCGGCCGGCCATGCCGATGATGGCGACCGGAGCCCGGCCGCCCCCCTCGCGCAGGCGGCGCCGGCGCTCGGCCAGCTCGTCCTTGACGGCGTTGGCGGCGGCGAGGGCGGCGTCGGCCTCGGGCTCGGGCTGGATCTGGCGGGTGAGGGCCGCCACCGTCGGCGACTCGAACAGGGTCACCGGCGCCACCTGGACGCCGAGGTCGCGGCCGATCTCCGAGACGAGCTGGAGGCCGAGGAGGGAGTTCCCCCCGAGGTCGAAGAAGTTGTCGTGCAGCCCCACCTGCTCGACGCCGAGCACCCGCTGCCAGACCTCGGCCACCCGGCGCTCGAGCGAGCCGTCGGCCGCCGCGGCGACGACGGTGCCCAGCACGCGCCGGACCGGCCGCTCCTCTCCCGGATGGTGGGAGTGGTGCTCCAGCTTCTCCAACTCCGCCAGGAAGCTCTCGCCGGTGAACGACTTGCCCAGCTCGATGCGGCCATGGAGGTCCTGGGCCGACACCACCACCTGGGGGACGCGCCCGAGGGCCCGCTCCAGGAGCCGCTGGAACGCCATCGTCCCCTCGGCGGGGCGGATCGCCTGCTGCAGCATCTCCTGCCGCCAGGGCCGCAGATGGGCCGGCACCTCGGTGTGGACCGCCAGGCCTACCTCGCTCCAGATGTCCCAGTCGATGGTGAGGAACGGCGGTCCTCCCCGACGGGCGTTCCGCTGGGCAAAGGCATCGAGGAAGGCGTTGGCGCCGCAGTAGTCCGCCTGGCCGAACTCGCCGAGGATCGAGGCGATCGACGAGAAGCAGACGAAGAAGTCCAGGGGCTGGCCCGCGAGCAGGTTGTCCAGCACCCGCGCCCCCTCCACCTTGGGGGAGACGATGCGCGCCGCGGCCTCGCGCGTCTTGAGCTGCAGGATGCCACCGCCCGGCGTGCCCGCCAGGTGGATGACGCCATGCAGGGCGCCGAAGCGCTCCCTTGCCGCGGCGACCACCTCGGCCATGCGAGCCGCGTCGGCGACGTCGGCGGAGAGGGCGAGGACCTCTGCCCCCAGCTCTTCGAGGTCGAGGAGCTGGCGGATGCGCCGGGAGGTGGCGTCCCCCTCCTCCCCGTGGGTCTGCAGCCAGCCCTCCCACTCCTCGCGGGGCGGGAAGGGGGAGCGGCCGGTGAGGACGAGCTTGGCCTGGACCGTCCGCGCCAGGTGCTCGGCGACGGCGAGGCCCAATCCGCCCAGGCCGCCGGTGAGCAGGTAGACGCCGCCGTCGCGGAGGCGTGCGGGCCGGCCCGGCACCTCTTCCATCCGCTCGCGCTGAAAGTCCTGCACGAAGCGCTCGCCGCCACGCCAGGCCACCACCGGCTCGTCTCCCCGCAGGGCCAGCTCGGCGAGCAGGTTCTCCACCAGTGCGGAGGGGTCCGAACCGGGCCAGGCCACGTCGATGCTGCGGCAGGTGAGGCGGGCGATCTCCTGCGGGATGACCCGGCACGGCCCCAGCAGCGTCGCCTTCTCGGGCACCAGGGGATCGCCGCCGTGGACGCTCTGCACCTGGCTCGACACCACGTCGATGTGGACCGGCGCGCCGCTGCGGCGGCCGAGAGCCTGGGCGAGGTGGATCAGGCTGTAGAAACCCGCGTCCTGAATGGCCTCATAGGGCTCCTCGACGGGGAACGGCGGCGCGGACCAGAGGTGAACGACGCGGGTGAGCGGCACGCTCCGCCGGACGACCGCGGCGAGAAGGGCGTCGTAGTCCTGAGGACGGGCCGGGTCCACGGACCAGGAGTCGGGGTCCGCCTCGGCGAAGCCGGCGCCGGCGAAGGCCAGAGTGACGTCG
>DASPJI010000780.1:0-10825 GCA_035628695.1 Thermoanaerobaculia bacterium
ACGTAGGTCACCGTGCCGTCCGAGCGGATGATGACCTTGTCCGGGTCCTCGAGGCCGGAGAACTCGTCGCTCTGCGACAGGGGCATCATCCAGCAGCCGGCGTTCTTCCCCTCCTTCTCCAGGCGGACCGCGCCGCTCTCCTTGAGCCGCTCGAAGGCGTGGGCGAAGAAGTTCAGCGACAGGATCTGGCTCTCCCGCGTCAGCAGGTCGTAGGAGATGTCGAGCCGCGCCATGGTGGCGAGGTGGCGGCGGACGATGCGCCGGGCCACCAGGCGGCCCATCTCCGCCCGCTCCCCCTGGCCGATCTCGAGCTGGTGCAGGGTGTCGCGGCGCAGCGCCTTGCGCTCCGCGTCCTCCTCGTACCAGCGGCCGACCTCGCTGTAGAGGTCCCAGCAGAGGTAGTCGAACGGCTCCGGCATCGCTTCAATGTCGGCGATCGTGGCGCCGCGGAGGTCCATGAACCCCACCACCACGTCGGCGAGCTGGACGCCGGTGTCGTCGATGTAGTTCTGCACCTCGACCGGGTAGCCGAGCCCCTTGAGGGCGCGGGCCAGCACGTCGCCGAGCACGGCGTTGCGCAGGTGGCCGATGTGCGCCGCCTTGTTGGGGTTGATGTTGGTGTGCTCGATGACCACCTTGCCACCCTGGAGATGGCGGGACCCGCCGGTCCCCCCCGATAGCAGGGGGGCGTCGAGCATCGCCCGGGTGAAGGCGGCGCGGTCGAGCGAGAAGTTGAGGTAGCCCGCCCCCTCGACCCGCACGCCCAGAACCGGGGGGGGGAGCTTGCCGGCGCCGGTCAGCTCGCCGGTCAGCTCCTGGACCAGCTCCTCGGCGATCGCCCGCGGGTTGCGCTTGAGGACCCGGGCGAGCTGCATGGCGGCGGGGGAGGCGAGGTCGCCCAGCTCGCGCCGCGGCGGCACCTCCAGGACAGGGGTGTGCTCGACGCCGAAGCGCTCCTGGATGGCGCGAGCGATCTCTCGTGACAGCTGCTGCTTGAGTTCCGGCCACATGGCGGCAGGGAGTCTACACCATGAGAGAAGGATGCCCTTGGTATCCTTTTCCGGGAGAGTCAGGATGACCGCCGACAACAGGATGACGGTGACCCTGGAGCGGACGCAGCTCGAGCTGATCGAGGGGGACATCACCGCTCTCGACGTGGACGCCATCGTCAACGCCGCCAACGAGCACCTGCAGCTGGGGGGCGGCGTGGCCGGAGCGATCCGGCAGAAAGGGGGGCCGTCGATCCAGGAGGAGTGCGACCGGATCGGCGGCACGCCGGTGGGGACGGCGGTGATGACCGGCGCGGGGAACCTCAAGGCCCGGCAGGTCATCCACGCCGTGGGCCCGCGCTGGGGGGAGGGGGACGAGGACAGGAAGCTCGCCTCGGCGGTGCGCGCCGCCCTCGCCCTCGCCGACCGCCGGGGGATGCGGTCGATCGCCCTGCCGGCGCTCTCCACCGGCATCTTCGGCTTCCCCCTGGAGCGGGCCGCCCGCGTCATGCTGACGGAGATCCACCGCTACCTGCAGGGGGGGACGAAGCTGGAGCGGGTGGTGATCTGCCTCTTCGGCGCCGAGGCCTTCGACGTCTTCAGGCAGGAGCTGCGGCGGGCGCTCCGGTAACCTCCGGTCCCCGGAAAGGCCGCCGCAGCCCTCTCAGGCCACGAAGTAGGCGCTGGCGCGGATCTGCAGCCGGGCGCGTGGCTCGAAGCCGCTGCCCACCACGGCGAAGGAGCTGGAGCTGCCCAGGATGGGGAGGACGATCCAGCCGTCGAAGCTGTCGCCGCCGGCGTAGGGGGGGACGACCGGCTCGATCTCGGCGATCTTGGTCCAGTGCTCCTCCTCGGGGTCGAAGCAGGCGCGCAGCTCGACGTAGGCGCGGTCGAGGTCGATGGTGCGCTGGCCCGAGGGGTGCCAGATGGAGAAGACGAAGCGCACCTCGTCATAGGAGCTGGTGCCGAGGAACGCCTTGCCGGCGACCAGCAGCGGATAGGTGAAGGAGCCCGCGGTGTCCGTGGCGAAGATCTCCGGCGTGGGGTCGAACACCACTTGGCGGGGCGGGGTCGCTCCTCCCTGACTCATCTCGTCTCCTCCTCGTCCTTCTCATGGCGCTCATGGCGCCGTCCGCCGCCGCCCGCTGAACGGGCCAGCTCGAGCGCGCGGGCGATGCGCCGCCGGGTCTCCTCCTCGTCCGTCCCCAGGAGCGGTCCGCCGATGCCGAAGGCGCTGGCGCCGGCCTGGGCGTAGGCGGGGATCTCCTCGATGCCGAAGCCGCCGCCGGCCAGCATGGGGATGTCCCCCAGCGGCTGGCGCACGACCGAGAGGTACTGCGGCCCGCCGACCGGCGGCAGGGGGTAGACCTTGACCAGATCGGCGCCCAGCTCGCGGGCGGCCACGATCTCGGTGGGGGTGAGCGCCCCCATCACCAGATAGAGGCCGGCCTGCCGCGCCTCCCGCGCCACCTCGGGGCTGACGTTGGGGGTCACGATGAACTCGGCCCCGGCCTGGACCGCCTCCCGCGCCCGGGCGGCGGTGGTCACCGTCCCCATCCCGAACCAGGGGGGACCGGAAGAGTCCCGCTTTGCCAGCATCTGGCGCACTAGAGTAGAAGCTCCCGGTACCGTGAAGGTGATCTCGATCAGCTCCAGGCCTGATACGGCGAAGAGCCTGGCCTGGCGTGCCGCCTCCTCGGGGGAGTGCGTCCGCACGACGCCGATGACCGGCGCCCGGCGGAGGCTCGCGGCGATCTGGGGATGAGTCTGGACAGTCGTCGTCTCCATGAGGAGGTGGAGTCTATCATCGTCCTCGCGGAAGGGACGCCGGGTCTGTAACCAGGGTGTCAGAGGCCCCGGGTGGGCAAGAAGGCCCTTCCGGGTTATTATTGCTGCTCGACTATTTGGAGCCGACAGCTCTTCGGGCAAGTGGGATCCATGGCAGTTCCTGACAAACCTCTCAAGGGAGAGTCGCTGGACCAGCTCCTGCGACGTCTCCGTCCCCGGCTGAAGCAAGTCCTCGGTCGCTACAGGATCCCCGCGCACGATGCCGAGGACCTGGTGCAGGAGGCCCTCGTCTCGACGATCCAGAAGTGGGACGAGATCCAGGACCCCGAGGCCTGGCTCATGGTCACCCTGCGCAATCGCTGCGTCGTGTACTGGCGCAAGCGCCGCAACGCTCTCTACAACTCGGTGGACACGGCCATCCTGGAGCTCCTGTCGGAGCCGGTGGCCGCGCCGCAGGAAAAAGCCGAGCTCCTGTGGGACCTCAACAACCTCCTGGAGGAGCTGCCGCCCCGCTGCCGCAAGCTCCTGCGCCTGCGCTACGGTCTGGGCTTCGACTCCGCCGAAGTCGCCGAGCAGATGGGCTATCACCCCTCCAGCGTCCGCAAGGTGGCCCGCCGCTGCATGGCGGCCCTGACCTTCCAGATGGTCACCCGCGGCTTCACGACCGCCCCCAGCAAACCCGAGGACGACGACACCGAGGGCTGATTCGCCCCCGCCGGTCTTCGTCCGCCTCCTCTCTTCTGCCAGTCTCCGGGTAGGTGGGGTGTCGTGCGCCCGCAGGGCGTCACTCCTCCGGCCGCCGATCGAGGGCGTGCTGCGCCCGCCGGCAGATGCCGCGCAGGATCGCCACCTCGCGGCTGCCGGGGGAGGCGCGCGCCGCCAGCGCCCGCAGGTCGCGCAGCACCCCCGGGAAGGAGTCGTCGCGGTCGAAGCCGACGCGCCGCAGGATCTCCGCCGCGTGGCCGATGAGGCCGTCGACCTCGGCGGCCGAGGCCGGCGGCTCGATCGTCGCCGCCGACACCGGCATGGCCGGCGCCTCCCCCCGCTCCAGGCGGTCCTGGAACAGCTCGTAGGCGAGGATCAGCACCGCCTGGCTCAAGTTGAGGGTCGGCTGCACCGGGGAGCAGGGGATGGTGACCAGCAGGCTGGCGCGGGCGAGCTCGTCGTTGCTGAGCCCCCCGACCTCGGGGCCGAAGAGCAGGACGGTCGGGGTGTCCGGCGGGTCCTGGGCCAGCCGGGCGGGGAGCTCCCGCGGAGTGAGGAGGGGCACGTCCGGCCGCCGGTCGCGCATCGAGGTGGTGCCCACCACCCGCCGGAACGGCGCCAGCGCCTCGTCGAGGCTCGCCACCCGCGTCGCCCCGTCGAGCACGTGCTTCGCCCCGTGGGCGAACGCGGTCGCCACCTTGCCGATCTCGGCCGCCGGCTCGACCAGGATCAGCCGCACGAGCCCCATGTTCGCCATCGCCCGCGCCGCCGCCCCGACGTTGCCTTCCTCGCGCGGGCGGACCAGCACGACGGCGGGGGGGATTCGGGATTCCATGGGGGGACTCTATCAATCCGGGGAAGGCAGGGTATGTACAGATCAATGGACAGAGACCTGCCGGTCTGAGAGAATGGCGGCATGCGCGAAACGACGTTCACCGAGTTGAGGAACCACGCCAAGACCTTTTTCGACGCCGTCGAGGAGGGGGAGACCGTCCGTGTGTACCGCAACGGCCGGCCGGTCGCGGACATCGTTCCGGTCAAGACGGCGACGCCGGCGTGGAAGAATCCACCTCGGGCGCGGCTCTCTCTGGGCAATCTCAGCCTCGCGGACGAGGTGCTGGCCGACCGCGACGAGAACAGATGAGGGTCTTTCTCGATACCTCCGCGCTGACCAAGCGTTACGTGGAGGAGGACAGGTCAGAGCAGGTGAGGTCCCTCTGCGCTCAGGCGGACGCCCTGGGGGTCAGCGTCCTCGTCGTCCCCGAGCTGATCTCGACTCTTTGCCGTCTGGTGCGCGAGGGACGGCTCTCGCCGGGGGATTACCGGAGCCTCAAGACCGCCGTGGAGGTGGACCTCACGGATGCCGACCTCTGTGACCTCTCCCAAGAGGCTTTCGACCAGACCCTCCGCTGTCTCGAACGCCATCCCCTGAGAGCGCTCGATGCGCTTCACGTCGGGAGCGCCCTCGTCTACCAACCGGACCTCTTCGTCACCGCGGACCGCCGTCAAGCCGAGGCCGCCGACGGTGAAGGGCTCGCCGTAATGGATCTCTCCCGCGCCTTGGCGGGCCGCTAGCACCTCGCGCCGCCCATCTATCCATCTATATAAGGAAGGAGCGCCTTCTCCGCCGCCGTGGGGAAGGCATCGTCGTCTCGCCGGAGAGTCCGGCGGCGCGTTGTGAGCTCCGACGGCGGATTGGACACTTCCGGTGGCTCGCCGAAGCCTCCGACGGCGATCCGGAGCCTACGGCGGCCCGCCGGAACCTTCGGCGGCTCGCCGGAGACTACGGCAGCTTGTCGGAGCTTCCGGTGGCTCATCGAAGACTGCGACGGCCCGGCGGAAGCTTCGGCGGCCTCTCGGAAGCTTCGGCGGCCTCTCGGAAGCTCTGACGGCCCATCGGAGATTTCGGCGGCAGGGTGGAACCTTCGGCAGCGCGCCGGAAGCTTCCGATGCCCGTCGAAGACTCCGACAGCCTGCCGAAGCGGGAGGCGGCGGGGTCGGTGGCCCTCGAGCGCAGCGGCGCCATTCTGGATGAGCGGACCGGAACCACCGGGTAGGCCGCTGCATCCTTCCTTATAGAGCGGGATCGGGGGGCGCCCTCGGAAACGGGGGAACCCCCCGATCAGTCTCCCTCCCTTACACCGCGTACAGCTCGATATCCCCCGGATCGTCGGGGCTCGCCCGGATACCCACGACCTGGAGGCGCAGGCGTTCAGGGGCGCTCGGGGGCTCTTCCAGGTCTCTCCAGACGGCGAACCATCTCCCTCCGAGACAGATCACCTGGAGCCCGGCGGCGTCGGGATCATAGGGGACGGTCGTGTCCGAGCGGTCGAAGTGGATCCGGACCACCCGGTCATACAGCCAGCGGCGGAGCGCCTCGCTGAACCGGTCAAGGTCGAGCGGCGCGGACTGAGGCAGGTCGGGCATAGGTCTCCTCATGGATTCGCGGGCTCCTCTTTCTGGAAAGCCCGCCCCGGTCGTTTCGCAAGGGCGGGATGAGTTCTCGCCCCAGGACGCGCTTTGTAGCAGCGGCGACCGATTTGAGTCAATAGATCGGAAACGGAACCGTTGACCCTGAAGGGGGAGAGCGGCTATACTCCGGGCCATGCCAAAACGAGATACGAAGGACCCTATCCGGCAGGAAACCGAACGGCTGATGGAGATGCTCCGGATCTTCGTCCGGACCCTCGGCCTAGGCAACGTGGAGATCGCGCGGCGGACGAAGATCGCTCACGCCAACGTCGGCAGGTACTTCCGGGGGGAGGCCCGGGTGCCGCTCGACTTCGTGATCGCCGTCATCCGCGCGCTCGGGTTGGAGTACCGCGAGTTCTTCGAGCTGGCCTATGCCGACCAGCCGGCGCAGCCGACGGAGGCGCGGAAGAAGATCGAGCGGATTCTGGAGGTCCTCCCCGCGCGGCGGCCGGCGGCCTCGGTGGTGGAGCCGGAGCCCGAGCCGGAGCCGCCGAAGACGGATGTCGAGAGGTTGCTCGAGGCGTTTCGGCGCGAGGTGGGGAACCTGCTCGACGCCCGGCAATCCAGCCAGGTCATCGCGCCCCCGCCGGCACCGGTTCCCGAGCCCGAGCCGGCGAAACCGGCCTCCAGGAGGCGAAAGAAGGAAGCCTGAAGCCGGGAGTGTGGCCCACAAGTGAGCCCGGGTCTTTCTGACCGGGCTCACCGGAAGTGTCGCGGGCCCACCTGGAGGTTTTTGCGCCAGATCTCGGCGATAGAGTTCTGGATGAGCGCAGGCGTCACCGTGCGGCGCCGAAAGACCTCTTCCAGGTAGACCATCGTGCCCAGGAACTCGCGGTAGGCCTCAACACTCTTGAAGAGGTTCCGGGCTGCCAGGACTTCCTGCTCGGCATCGTCAAGGTGACTCTGGCTGACGAGAACCATTGCGAGGTCCAGGCGAGCGATGGCAGCAAGGAACGGGGCGCCGGCCTCGTCGAACCCATCTCTGGTTTCACGGAACGCTGCTTCAGCGCTAAGCAGCTTCCCCAAGCCATACTCAATGCGGCCTTCAATTCCACGGAGTCTGAGAGCGTTGAAGCGGTCCTGGTAGATGAAGTGCTGTCGGCTGTCGAACAGGACCCTCTTCGCCTCGGTGTATCGCCCAAGATCGACCAGAAATAGCAGGTCGTTGTGCACCGCCATTAAGAAGAGTGAGCGCTCCCGGCGTGGGTTGATGAGTTTCTTTCCCTGCTGATTGAGCCGGAGCGCCTCTTCGGGACGACAGCTATAGAAGGTGTAGAGCGCTTGGCTGATGAAGGCGCGACCCGCTAAGTGGGGTTCTCCGAGTTCCAGGTAGAGGTCGGCGGCGGCTCGAAGCCGGGCTTCGGCCAGCGCAAAATCTCGCCAAGTCCCCAAGAGGGAGGCGCTGAGGTCAAAGAGCCGCGCCTTCAGGTATGGGTCATCGGTGCCCAGGGTCTGGAAGTGAAAGGCTTGGCCAAAGGCGCGGTCTGCGGAGCGCAGCTGATCGGCCGCGCGGTAGGAATTGGCTAGCTCGCCCCAGGCCCGTGCCCGCAGGTCGGCGACCTGTTGTGCTCCAAGGGCCTCGGAATCGAACCTCGCTGCTACCTCGACCGCTGCATTGGCCAGAGAGATCATTTCCTCTTTATCTTGGAATCTGATCTCCCAGCTTCGAGTGAGGAGAGCCTCATAAACACCGAGTCCGGCCAAGGGTAGGTCGCCTTCGCGCGCCAGGGCCAATAAGCCCCTACCCGAGGAGAGTAGGGCCAATGCAGTCTGATAGCAGGCGCGCTCGCTCTTAGAGAGCTGTCGCAGCAAGCGAGTGTGCAGAGGCACATCAAATCCGGCCGCATGGCGGGACTCGGCGGTTCCTTCGCCCTGTGCGAGGTGATCTCGTTCGCCCAAGCCGTCTCTCCAAGTTGGGCGCACATCATCTCACAGGGCGGGCGAGTTATGGAGTCCCGTTGGGATCGATGCCATAGCCCTGCTCACCCTGCCCGGGACCATTGGTCGGAGGAGGGGTGGTGCCGGTGGCGGTCGCCGTGCCTCCGTTGGGATCGAGGGCGCCGGCTGCCTTCTCCTGGGTGGTGTCGCTCCAGGGCCACCAGGCGGAGATCCCGTCTTCCCAGAGGCCGGCCAGCCAATCCCAGGTGAGGCGGGGACCCGAGAGCTCGGACGCCTCGGCGCGGACGGCTCCGGCGAACGGCAGGACGAGCAGGACCACGAGCACCAGGCGAGAGACCCTACGACGAGACATACCTCTCCTCCTTCCCCGCGGCACGAGCCGGACCCGCATGGCCAGGTGTCCGCGGCGATTCCCTGAAGGGACCTTCGCAGATACGGTGCTCCCGGACAACGGGGAGGGGACAGGGCCAGGACATATCCCCATGATTGCACAGGGCTCAACCTGTCTGACAGACCGAATTAGGTACGCAGAGCCGTAAAATCTCGAAAAAGTTCGCCAAAACCCCTTGACAGGCCGCGGACCGGTGCCTACCATCACTCCGCGACCAAAAACGGTCCTAAACATCGATCCAAGATGGCCGGTGCCAATGCAGGCGTCCGGATTCCAGAGGAGAGAAGCAGCATGAACACGAACCAGTCTGTTGTCGTCACCCCCCGGACCGACGTCCAGCCGCTCGACACGAGCGGGCTGCACGTGAGCCTCAAGGCGGAGAGGGTGCAGGAGCCGCGGGCGGCGGCGGACGACGCCGTCTACCTGTACGAGTTCGCGGTGAACCGGCTCCAGCCGGTGACGATCGAGGTCCCCTTGGTGGTCGTCACCTTCCACGGGCAGCCGTCGTGGGACGTTCCCGGCGGGAAGACCCGGTAAGCCAGAAGCAAACCTGTTGACCTTCCGGAGCCATGGAGGCTCCGGATCTTTGAAAGGAGAAGCCGTATGGAAATCATGCAGAACGCCGTCCCCGCCACCAACGCCGCGCCGGCGAAGAAGCTCATCCGGCCGCGGGGAGAGAAGTCGCTCGCCCGGAAGCTGGAGACCCGCCTCAAGGCCGAGCGGGTGCAGGAGAAGCTGCGCGCGGCGCCGGGCTGGCGCCTGCTCGCCGGCGGCAAGGCGGTCGACCGGGTGCGGGAGTTCCACGACCCGCGGGTGGCCGCCGCCTGGGCCCAGTTCGTCCACCTCTACGCCGAGCGGGCCGGCTTCCCGGCGGAGGTGACCGTCTCCGGAGCGCGGGTGATGGTCATCCTGCGCGACCGGGTCACCCGCGGCGAGCTGTCCGCCGCCGCGCTCGAAGCGGTCAAGGTCCTCGGCTGACCGTCAACCGGGGGAACACTCAAACGCAAGGGAACAGAACGGAACCGAATCATGCCCATCATCTCGTCGTACGCCGACATCATCCGCGACTGGGAGGCCCTCCTGGTGGCGATCATCGACAAGCTCGCGCACATGCCCGAGAAGCTGACCGAGGGCCGCGCCACCGCGATCCGCCTGCGCGGCGCCATCAAGGCGGCCCTGGGCCACACCCACGAGGGGCTCGTGCAGTACGGCATGGTGCCCCGCCGCCACCGGGTCCGCCGCCCCAAGCTGGTCGAGGCGCCGACCGCCGAGGACGCCAACAGGACGGCCCCGCCCTCCGTGGAGGGTGAGCCCATCCACTAGCCGCTGCACCGGGGGGTGTGCCGGACGGCACGCCCCCCTTTCTTCTTTACCGTTTGGGAACTTCGGACCAGCGATGACCGACCAGGAGAGGCGCCCCCTCGCCGCTGCCGAGCAGCCAGAGAGCCGACGGCTGGGGCCGCAGGCCGCCGAGACGCAGGCGCCCCTCGCGGGGGCCGAGGATGGCGAGGGCCGCGGTGAGCGCCTGGGCGTCCAGCGCCAGGTCCGTGGCGGCGAGGACCGCCACCACCCCCTGCGCCGGCTGGCCCGAGCGGTGGCTGATGTAGGGGAAGACGGTGCCGCTCCCCACCCGCAGAGGGGAGTCCGAGGCGGTGGCGACCACCAGCGCCTGGTCGCGCAGGTAGACGCGGCCCATGGGCTCGCCCAGGTCCGGGAACGGCGGCAGCATCACCGGCCACCCCTTGTCCTGCGGGCCGGCGCCGAAGCCGCGGCGGATGGCGCCGATCTGCACGAAGCCGTTCTTGACCCCGCGCTGCCGCAGCACCTCCACCGCCCGGTCGACGGCGAAACCCTCCGCGAAGCCGCGCGGCTCGACCGCGGCGCCCTCCGCCAGGGCGGCGGTGCCGGCCTTGGGGTCCAGGGCCAGCCGGTTGCAGCCGGCGAGCCCCACCGCGTCGCCGAGGCGCTCGATGTCCGGCGGCGCCTCCACCGGCGTGCGCGCTCCCCACAAGGTGTAGAGGTCGCGGCCGAGCGGGCCGTGGGCCCCCTCCGACCAGGTACAGAAATCCGCGGCTTTGGTGAGCAGCGAGAAGAGGCGCGGGTCCACCCCCTGGGGGCCGCGGCCGGCGGCGGCGTTGAGGGCGGCGACCCCGCCGGGCATGCCGGGAACGGACGCGGAGAGGGAGAGCAGGCGCTCGACCTCCGCCACCTCGGCGAAGGCTGCCTCGATGGCGCCCCGGGCGGCGTCACCCGGGAGGTCCCGGACCTCGATGTCCACCGTGCCGCCGAACGCGGGAGTCGCGAGACGGACGGGTGTGGAGACGGGCTGGGTTGTCGGAGGGATCGGCGGAGGCGGAGCCGCCACCCCGGCCAGGAAGAGCAACATGAAAAAAGACATGGAGGGATACTACCCGCCGGAGGCGGGCTGCGCCAGGAAGCACTCGAGCACGGCGCTGTAGGTGGCGCGCAGGTCTTCCGGGCTGTAGTCCGCCGGGAAGTCGATCCGCTCGGCGAGGAGCTGGTCGCGCAGCAGCCCCTCGAAGGCGCCGACCAGGGCCGACCGCATGGCCTGCACCTTGAA
>DASPJI010000781.1:0-7765 GCA_035628695.1 Thermoanaerobaculia bacterium
TCGAGCACCGCCGCCACCTGGTTGGCGATGGTCGACATCAGATGGATGTCGCTCGCCGGGAAGAAGTCGTCGGGGTCGCGGCGGCCGATGAGCCAGACCCCCAGCGTCTCCCCCTGCAGGGTCAGGGGGAGGACGACGCGCACCCAGGGGAGGGGGGAGCCGGTCTCCTGGTCCGCGGGGAGGTAGCGGCCGCTGCGCGCCAGGAGCTCCCGCGTCTGGTCCGCGTCGGGCGGCGCGGCGCCGGCCGGCAGGCCGCGCTCGTAGACCCTCTCCAGCTCCCCCCCCTGCCCGGCGAAGAGGTAGAGGGCCGAGCGGCGGACCAGCAGCGTCGGCAGGATCTCCTCGACGATCACCTCGGTCAGGATCGCCCGGTCGAAGGCGGTGGCGATGCGCTCGGAGACGATGCCGATCACCTCTTCGGCCGTGTGGCGGATGCCGAGGACGTGGCGGTCCACCAGGCTCTGGAAGCGGTTGCGCAGCATCGAGGCCACGGCGACGAACAGCAGCGACACCAGCAGGGTGGCGGTGGAGAAGCGCCGGATGTCCGATTCCCACCTGCTGGAGACCACCGACATGGCCAGCAGGTAGAGGGTGACGTAGGTGAGGAAGAAGCTGTAGGCCCCCAGCAGCCGGTTGGCGCGGAACTCGAACGACCCCAGGTGGTGCTTGTAGATGGCGTAGACGTAGCTCATCGGCATCATGGGGATGGCGATGAGCGCGATGCCGACCATCCAGGGGTAGAGGCTGCGGGCGTCCATGGCGACCGCCGGGTCGCCGAGGATTTTGGGGAGGGCGATGAAGAACAGGATGATGGGCCCGAACCCCAGGGCCAGGCCGTAGAGCATGATGCGGGTGGCCAGCCGGACGGCGGGGTCCACGCGCAGGAACATGCGCGCCAGCAGCAGCAGCGGCGACACGATCGCGCCGACCAGGAAAGAGGCGAGGTAGGCGCGCTCCAGGCGCGGCAGGAAGTTGAGGTGGTCGAGGACCATCAGCGCCGCCGACAGGCCGTACAGAGGCGCCAGCAGCCGCACGCGGCGGCGGACGAGATAGTTCGGCAGGAGGGTGTGGAGATGGACGGTCAGCGGCAGGAAGAACCAGATGACGGTACGGAAGACGTATGCCGCCCCGCCGGTGTGGCGGCCGGAGGCGAGGCCGGAGGAGAACCAGAGGGCGGTGACGTAGCTGAAGAGGACCAGGGCCACCCAGCGCTCGTCCCGCGGCCGCAGGAGGAGCACGGCGACGGTGCCCATCAGCCAGAAGACGAGGGGGAGCAGGCTGGTGATGGTCTCGATGCGCCACAGCAGGTCGATGCCGCTGAAGGCGTAGGCCTCCACCATCCGCACCTCGCCGCCGCGCCGCACGAGGACCTGCGCCGTCCCGTCCCGGCCGAACAGGTCGAGCATGTCGATCGCCCAGTCGTTCTTGAACTCCTGGAGGGTCACGCCGCCCAGCTCGAGGATCTGGTCGCCGATCTGGACACAGTCCCGGCCGGCCGGGCAGGGATCGGCCACGATCACCCACCAGCGGCTGTTGGCTTCGAAGCTGATCTTGGGGACGGTGGCGACGTAGCCGTAGTAGAGACAGAGGGAGAGGACCAGCAGCGAGACCGCGCTCCAGACGAGGTGGACCCTCGACGACAGGAGGCGGCCGGCGGTCATCCGCCCTCGAAGGTGAGCGCCGGCTCCGCCATCCCCACCGACTCCAGGAGATGAGCGAGCGGCTTCGCCTGGATCTCCAGCAGGCGCTCGATCGGCTTGCGGTCGGCGAGTTGGAGGCGGGAGAGGCGCTCGCGCGCGGCGTGCGAGAACTCGAGCATCCGCAGGGTGCAGTAGCTCACGGCGCCGCAGCGCACCAGGATGGTCTGCGCCGCCGCCAGGGCCGCCGGCTCGGCGGCGCGGGTCGACAGGTGGAGGAACTCACTGCGCTCGGCGTGCTCCGCCGTCATGGCGTAGAGCAGGGCAAGGTTGTGGGAACGGCGCTGCCAGTCGGCGCCGGCCGGCGCCTTGAGCGCGTCCGACAGGTCGTCGCTCACCTGGATGAACCGGCCCATGATCCGTCCGATCTCCTCGAGCCCTTCGGCGGTCTCCGCGGTGGCGCCGCCGAGCAGCGCCCCCATGTGGAGCGCCGCTCCGATGAGCGGCGGCGTCTTGGCCTCCAGGACCCGCCAGTACTCCTCTTCACTGCTCAGGTGGCGCGCGTCGAGATTCTGCCCGAAAGCGGTGGCCAGCGCCATCCCGCCGAGCTTCGCCTGCAACGCCGCCCGGATCGCGGGCGCCACGCCGGGGTCGTCCAGCAGCCGGTGCGCCGCGGCCTGGAAGGCCAGGGCGAGGTTGGCCGCGATGCCGGAACCCAGGCGCCGGTAGTCTCCCTGCGGGTCCTCGTCCAGCATGTCGTCCACCAGATGGATGCTGGTCATCGAGCAGAAGACCGCCGCCGCGGCCGGCGCCGCCGCCTCCTCCTCTCCTCCCACCGCCAGGCAGGCGGCCACCGGGTACTCCCAGACCGACCGCCACTCGCGGTGGACCGCCCGGTCCACCAGGTCGGTCATCTGGGGCCACGCGGCCACTTCGGGGAGGGAACGAACCCCCGTCTTGATACGCTCGATCCGCATGGGAATTGTCTCCTTTATAGCAGGTTCTGACGCCGTGGTCCAACTTTTGGGCGACGGCCGCCCACGACGCGGACGACACGGACGACGCGGTGCCGCCGGGTGGCTCCCAGCGGCACCGTGGGGAATCAGCGGTCAGCGGGACGGGTCCCGCGGGCTTACTCGACGGTCCAGTCGCCCCAGGCGAAGTCCTGGGTGGTGACGAGGCTCTTGAGGTCGGTGGACTCGCTCAGGCGGCGCAGGGCCGCGAAGAGGGCGTTCTCGGGGGTGGCGGAGGCAAACTTCGAGTGGAAGTCACGGATCGACATGGTGAAAATCTCCCGTCCAGGGGACTGGCCCCTGCAAAAAAAGGTTGAACGACGAGCTACAGGGGAAGACTGGCTGCAGGACTACAGTGGGAGCGTCAGGATAGGACGCCAGGCATGTTGTTGTTCCTCCAGAAATAAAATAAAAGGATGACTTCAAGGTGCGGCCTGCCGGCACACACCTCGGCTCACGCCGGTCCTATAGTGTAGGGACAGGCCGCAGGCGGGACACCCCGTTTTCGGTTCGCCGCGCTCAGTTGGGCTCGCCGGACGGGGAGCCGGCGAACCCCATGGTGGCGAGGAGCTCGTCGAGCGGGGTGAGGAAGTGGTCCAGCAGCCGCTCCAGGGGTTCCGGGTCGTCCAGGGGGATGCCGGCGAAGACCGCCCGCGCCTGCCGCGAGATCTCGGCCAGCCGGAAGGCGCAGTAGCTGACCGCGCCGCAGCGCAGCAAAATGGCCTGCGCCTCGGACAGCGCCCCCGGCTGGTCCAGGCGCTCGAAGAGCTGCAGAAAGCGGTCGCGCTCGGGGTGCTCCACGGTCAGGGCGTAAAGCAGCGGCAGGTTGTTGAACGGCCGGCGCCAGTCGGGGCGGGCCGGCACCTGCAGCGCGTCCACCAGGTCGTCGCTGATCTGCGAGAACAGCCCCAGGTGGCCGCCGAGCCGCTCGAGCTGCTCGGCGGTGACGTCCGAGGCGCCGCCCAGCAGGGCGCCGATCCCCAGCGCCGCGGCGAACAGCGGCGGCGCCTTGGTCTCCACCACCCGCCAGTACTCCTCCTCGTTGCTCGCCCCCTGCACGTCGAGGCTCTGGCCGTAGGCGGTGGCCAGGGCCATGCGCGCGAGCCGCGAGTGGAGCGCCGCCCGCGTCTCGGGGTTGGGCGACGCGTTCTCCAGCAGCCGGTGGGCCGCCGCCTGGAAGGCCAGCGCCAGGTTGGCGGCGGGGCCTTCGCCGACCTCCCGGTAGTCCCCCCGCGGGTCCTCGTCGAGGATGTCGTCCACCAGATGGATGCTCAGCAGCGAGCAGACGATCGCCGCCGCCCCCGGCAGCGCCGCCTCGGCGCTGCCCCCCACCGCCCGGCAGGCCACGGCGGGGTGCTCCCAGATCGATTGCGGCTCGTCCCGCACCGCACGCTCCACCAGCCGCACCATCTGCGGCCAGGCCGACACCTCCAGCAAGGCGAGAATCCGCTGCTTCAGCTCATCGAGTCTCATCGACGGGCTCCGGAGTACGATGGGCCCTCCGGGAGGGGCAGACCCCTCCCGGAGGCCATCCGATGACAGGATCGTTCCGGCGGCGGGCGCCGGGGCTTCGCTCAGGCGTGACCGATGACCTGGCCGACGGCGGTAGAGCCACCCTGCGGCGGCGAGTCCCAGCTCGGCCAGCCGGTGGCGACCATCTGGCGGATCAAACCCCCAGTGTCCCCGAGCGAGCTCAGGCGGCGGAGGGCGGTGAACAGCGGCGTCTTCTCATCGGCGGAGACGAACTTGGAATAGAACTCATGAATGGACATATCTCATTCCCTCGCGTTGAAAAAAAGCATTCAAAGGTCGCAACGAGCCCCGGTCCTCAGTGGATTCGCCGACGAGGTGGATATCTGGCCATGCAGGCTTCCCCTCCTCTCTGAGCCGCCGAACTGCAGGAGGCCATTTGTAAACAATAGTGCTTTGACGGAGAGGTTCCGTGGACAACCGGCGCTCAATTTGAGCGAAAAGTGTCTTGGCCGCCCTTCAGGACGGGGGTGCGGCGGTGCGGGAGAGGTCGGCGCCGCCGGGGCGCGGGTAGGCTTGACCGCCGTGCAGGCGGCCGGCGAGCTCGCGTCCGGGCAGGGGCTCGGAGAAGTAGTGGCCCTGGCCGTAATCGATGCCCAGGTGGCGCAGCACCTCGGCGTCCTCGGCGGTCTCGACCGCCTCCATGACGGTGGCGGTGCCGGCCCGGGCCGCCATCTCGGCGGTGCTCTGGACGACGATCTGCTTGAAGGGGTCGCGGGCGAGGTTGCGGCAGAAAGTGCCGGAGATCTTGAGGAAGTCCGGCCGCAGGTCCTGGAACAGGTTGAGGTTCGACGAGCCCTCGCCGAAGTCGTCCAGGGCGATGCGGAAGCCGCGCTCGCGCAGCTTCTGGAGGGTGGTGGCGAAGGCGCGGGGGTTCAGGATAGTCTGCTGCTCGGTGAGCTCGAGGACGATGTCCTTCTCGGCCAGGCCGGCCCCGCGCACCGCCTCGCTCAGCTTGGCGGCGAAGACGGGGTTGGTCATCGACCGGGGCTGGACGTTCAGGAAGGTGGCGACCGGGATGCCCAGGTGGCGTACTTCGGCGAGCGCCGCCTGGATGCAGATCATGTCCACCTTGAACAGCAGCTCCTTGTGGGCGGCGTAGGCCAGCAACACCGCGGGGCTGCCGAGGACCGAGGCGGAGGGGCCGCGGGCCAGACCCTCGACGCCGAACACCTCGAACGGCTCCGCCCCCTGGCGCAGGCGCACCAGCGGCTGGAGGACCGAGGCGATGGTGCTGGTGGCGAGGAACTCCTCCAGCAGCTCGACTTTCTGCACCTCGCCCGGCGGCACCGCGGTCCGGGCCTCGCCGCCGCCGCTCTCCGCGGGGGCCAGCGCCTCGCGCCGCTCCAGCAGCAGGTCGCGCAGCTCCGACAGCCCGCCGGGCTTCTCCAGCACGGCGGTGACGCCGAGGGCGGCGCAGAGGGCGCGCACCCGGTCGTCGACGAAGCCGGAGAGGACGTAGACGGTGATGTCCGGGAAGTGGGTGGTGATGAACCGGATCAGCCGCATCCCCTCGAGGCCGCCGAGCCCCGACACGGACAGGTCGGTGACCACCACGTCGAAGCGGAAGCAGCGGAGGAGCGCCTCTGCGGCTTCGATCTCGAGGCAGGTGGTGAGGTGGACCCCTGGCGCGCGCAGGCACACCGCCAGCAAGTCGACTACCATCGACTCGTCGTCGAGGACTAAAACTCGGAGCACGGCATGTAGTATACGCCTGTCCGGGGTGATAGACCCCCTGAAGATCGATTTTCGGCCCGCCTACGCTCCGGCGAGCCGTCCCGCCCGCCGCAACCGCTCCAGATGGGCGAGGATCTGGCGCTGGGCGAGCCCGTGCGCCTCGGGCGGTACGTCCTCGTACACCGTGGGGAGCATCTCCCGCGGCTCGCGCCGCCCCTCGTTCCAGGCGGCGAGGATCTTCTCTTCCCGCCACAGGCGGTGCTGGACGTACTCGCGCAGCTTGCCCACGGCGTCGCGGACCACCGGGCCGTGGGCCGGGAACAGGGTGCGCGGCGCCAGCGCGATCATCTTTTCCAGCGACTCCAGGTAGTCGTCCATGTCCCCCTCGGGCGGGTCGACCACGATCATGCCGATGCCGGCCACCATGTCGCCGGCGAGCAGCGACCGCTGGTCCTCCTCGAAGAAGCAGAGGTGCCCCCGCGCGTGCCCCGGCGTATGCACCACCCGCACGGCGCAGGGGGGATCGCCGGCCAGCACGACCCGCTGGCCGTCCACGAGCTCGCCGTCGACTCGCACGCGGCCGGCCAGCCGCTCGGCGGTGGCGGGGTGGGCGAGGACCGGGACGCCCAGGGTGTCGCGCAGCCGCTCCACTCCGCCCACGTGGTCGGGGTGGTGGTGGGTGAGCCAGATGGCGGTCACCCGCCGGCCGAGCCGGTCGCGGGCGGCGGCCAGCGCCCGCTCGAGCCGGCCGTTCTCCACCTCCAGAGTGGAGCCGGGGTCCACCAGCACCGCCTCGCCGGTGCCGAGGAGGTAGGCGTTGGTGGTGGCGGCCGGCGGCAGGGTGTGGGTGAGCAGCGGGAACATCACCACCCCGGGGCGCATCTCCACCCGGCGCAGGGGCCCGAGGTTGGTCTCCGACGGGTCGCGCAGCCGCTCCAGGCCGTGCGCCGCCGGGCCGTTCTCCGCCAGCACCTCGAGGATGTGGAGGATGGGCGGGGCTGCCAGCACGTCGCCGCTCCGCCAGCGCCGCCAGGCCGCGCCGGGCTCGGTCCACTCGCCGGCCGCGCACTCGCCGGGCAGCACCGAGGGCTGGACCGCCTCGCTGCCGGGCCACTCCAGCAGGAAGAAGCGGTTGTCGAAGCGCAGCGGGGCGAAGGGGGGCGTCATCCAGCGGCCGGCCCACACCAGGCGCGAGGCGTCCGGCGTCAGGCCGAGGTCCGCCATCAGCTCGGCGAACGGCCGCTCGCCGGCGAGCAGGGCGCGCCGCGCCTCCGCCAGGTCTTCAGAGGATGGGGCGTTGCCGGAGGGGGTGGCGAGGAGCAGACCGGTCTCCTCGAACAGCTCGCGGATGGCGCAGGCCACCAGGCCGGGGACGAGGTCCGGCCCCTCGGCATCCCCCTGCATGGACTCGGGCAGGCCGGCGGCCGGCGCGTCTCCGGTGCCGCCCGCGCCCGCCACCTCGCCGGCCACCGGCACTCCGGCGTCGGCCCTGGAGAGGGCGCCGCCCGGGAAGGCGTGCCAGCCGCCCATGAACGGCAGGGCCTCGGCGCGCTGAATCCAGAACACCTCGATCCCGCCCGCGTCGCGGCGCCGCCAGGGCACCACCGCCGCCGAGGCGCGGGCCGGCGGCAGGGGAGAGAGGGCCCCGCCTCTTGCCGCGGAGTCGGATATTTGAAGTAAGATGGATTCATACAGATTCTTGGTGGCGTCGCTCATGGCCGGCTTATATCAGGGAGCCTCTCCCTGGCCAAGCCGGCGGGGGCGGATCCCCATAGGCGCTAACTTAACCCTCCAAGCTGAAAAGCAGCCTGGACAGCTTGGGGGGCCTGTTTGCTGCGGGCTCGGGGAGAGTCCAAGACGTGACGGGCGATCTCAGAGGCCTTGCGGATGAGCTCGGTGAAGCTCAGC
>DASPJI010000782.1:0-4723 GCA_035628695.1 Thermoanaerobaculia bacterium
ACCTCCTCGGCTGGAGCCGGGGCGGCCAGATCGGCTATGCCTACCTGAACAACGAGACGCAGATCCCCGGCGGGTTCCGCAACGTGGCGGGCTTCATCCCGGTGGACATCTACCTCAAGACGGACGACGCGGGGCTGCGCCAGCTCGCCTGCGACCGGCTGCCCCTGGAGCAGGCCCAACTCGCCGGCGGCACCTTCTCCAGCCAGAACGGCGTGCTGATCTCGACCCTCGGTTACCTCGCGCTGACGGCGCCCGACGACCTGGTGCCGCCGCCGCTGAACGGTCTCTTCCCGGCCGGCTATACGAACCGGAACGCCGCCCTGACGGTCGGCGCCGCCACCTTTGCCCTGGCGAACCCGGTGCCGCTCTACCACTTCACGGGTGGCGTCTTCGACGCCGAGTTCAAGCCGGTCGACCTGCTCTACACGGACGACCTGGCCTTCCTGAGCTTCGAGACCACGGCGTCGCCCTTCCAGCCCTTCAAGGAGCTGGTCGACGCGGACATCACCACCTGCGACAACCCGGCCCTGGGTGACGTTACCTGGGACGACAACCTGGCCGACATCGAGGTGCCGGTCCTCTACGTGGGCGCCGGCGGCGGCTTCGGGGAGTACGGGATCTACACCACGACCCTCCTCGGCAGCACCGACGTCACCACCCACGTGGTGAGCCTGGTGCCGCCCGCGGCGCGCCTCTTCGACTTCGGCCACGCCGACCTCTTCCTGGCCGGCGACGCCCCGGCCCTCGTCTGGCAGCCGATCCTCGACTGGCTCCAGGCCCACTGAGCAGCAACCTCCATGCAGGGGCGGGGGAAATCCCCGCCCCGCCTTTTTTCCCCATCCCGCTCCGAGGGCTCCTCCGTTAGGATCTGCCCATGCCCTCCCTCTCCGAGCCGAACCGCCCCCTCGCCGCCCTCCTCTGGACCGGCCTCCTCCTGGCCGCCGGCGAGGCGGTCGCCGCCCCCGCGTTCCAGATGTTCCCCGCTTCGAACCTCTACCCCGGATACGTGGCGGACCCCCGGCGGCCGCAGTTCAGCGTCGCGCTGCTCAACTTTCCCGATCCACAGGTGGAGGACTCGGGGGACCGGCGCGTCGGCCTCAAGCTCGGGGGACGGTTCGGGCTGCTGCGCCTCCACTCCTCCGAACGGCCGGAGCGCGGCGTGCAACTGGACATCGAGGCCGGCTTCACGGGCCAGTTCGATATTGAGCACTCGCTCGACAACCTGGGGTGGGACGGCACCTACGGATTACTCCTCAGCTCCACCTTCGGCAACGGCCTCAGCGTGCAGCTCGGCACCAAGCACATCTCGTCCCACGTGGGGGACGAGTACGCCGAGCGCACCGGACGGCGGCGCATCGACTATACGCGGGAGGAGCTGGCGGCCGGCGGCGCGTGGTCCCTCGGCCCCCGCTGGCGCACCTACGCCGAGTACGGTTGGGGGTACCAGCCCAAGGAGGAGATCGGCCAGGAGCCCGGACGGCTGCAGCTCGGCCTCGAGCACGAGGCGGCCGGCAGCCTCGGGGGGCGCCTGGGGTGGTACGCCGCCCTCGACCTCGGCGCCTTCGAGGAGCGGGACTGGCAGGTGGACCCGACGCTCCAGACCGGGCTCCTGATCCCCTCCGGCGACCGCCAGTGGCGGATCGGGATCGCCTATCACGACGGCATCGTTCCCATCGGCGAGCTCTTCAGAGAGGACGAGGCCTACGTCGCCCTCGGGGTCTGGCTGGATCCTTGACCTCTGGAGGCAGCCTCTGGAATGCCTGCGCTCCAAGGGGTGTTCTAGGGTAGGTATCCGCAGCCCGGGTTGGCAAAACCGGTCTTGGTGTGAGATCGTCTCGACTCCACCGCGGTCTGGCCCCTAAGTCCGGGTCAGCCTTCGCGGACCATCGAACAGGGGCTCCGAGCCCTGAGCGGCGACCTACCGGCAAGTTCCCGTTCCTCCTTTACCGCCGGCTTGACTCGAAGGGTGCAGTCCCTCTCCTGGACCGGTGCGCCCTCAGGAAGACTCTAGAACTTGAAGAATTTCACTGATTTCGGCCTCCACTCCGACCTCCTGCGCGGCGTCGCGGACCTCGGCTTCACTGAACCGACCCCCATCCAGGCGGACGCCATCCCGCCGGCCATGACCGGACGCGACCTGCTCGCCTGCGCCATGACGGGCAGCGGCAAGACCGCGGCGTTCCTGCTGCCGATCCTGCAGCAGCTCATCGATCGGCCCGCCCGCAAGAAGACCCGGGTGCTGATCCTGAGCCCCACCCGGGAGCTGGCGGCGCAGACCGCCGAGCACCTGGAGGCGCTCGCCCGCCACACCCCGATCAAGGGCGCGGCGATCTTCGGCGGCGTCGCCATGGGGCCGCAGGAGCGCGCCTTCAGGCAGGGCGTCGACGTCCTCGTCGCCACCCCCGGCAGGCTCCTCGACCACCTGCAGAACCCCTACGCCAGCCTCGGCGACATCGAGATCCTCGTCCTCGACGAGGCCGACCGCATGCTGGACATGGGCTTCCTGCCGGACATCAAGCGGGTCCTGGCGCAGCTCCCGGCCGAGCGGCAGAACCTCCTGTTCTCCGCCACCATGCCTCCGCCCATCGCGGCCCTGGCGCGGGAGATCCTGAAGAACCCCGCCAGCCTGCACGTGGAGCGCAAGGCGGCTCCGGCGTCGGGCATCACCCAGGCCGTCTACCCGGTGCCGGAGGACCTGAAGCCCACCCTGCTGGTGGAGCTGCTGCGGCGCGGCGACATCAAGAACGTTTTGGTGTTCACCCGCACCAAGCACCGGGCCAACCGTCTGGCGGAGTGGCTGGAGCGCCACGGCGTCTCCTGCGACCGCATCCACGGCAACCGCAGCCAGTCGCAGCGCACCGACGCCCTGGCGCGGTTCAAGAACGGCGACCTCCAGGTGCTGGTGGCCACCGACATCGCGGCCCGCGGCATCGACGTCGAGGCGCTGTCGCACGTCATCAACTTCGACGTGCCCAACGTGCCCGAGGACTACATCCACCGGGTGGGCCGGACGGCGCGCGCTGGCGCGGTGGGCGACGCCTTCACCTTCTGCGCGCCGCAGGAGCAGGCCGACCTGAACGCCATCGAGCGGGCGGTGGGCCGCCGTCTGGATCGCCGCACAGTGCCGGGCTTCGACTACCAGGCCAAGCCCGCGGAGCGCTTCGAGGTCCCGATCGGGGAGCGCATCGCCGCCATCCGCGCCCGCAAGGCCGAGGAGCGCGCCCGCGCCAAGGCCAAGGCGGAGCGCAAGGCGCAGCGCGAGTCCGAAGAGAAGGGGCGCACGGAGCGCCGGTCAGCCACCCCGGCCCCGCGCCAGCCGGCCGCCCCCGGTCACCGGCCCGCCAACGCGGCCTCCGCCGGGCACCACCGGCCCGGCGGTGCCCGCAAGAAGGGCCAGCACCAGCCGGTGGGCGTCATGCAGCAGGCGACGCAACGCAAGCCGGCGGGGAGCCCGCACACCCCCGAGGCCCGGGCGGAGGTGACCCGCGCGTTCACCCCCTCGGCCCTCCGCAACCGCGGCGGCGACCGCCAGGGCGGCCGCTAGGCCTCGCCTGCTCCCGTCCCCTCCCGCCAGGGCGAGGGGACGGGAATCCTCCCCTCCAATCCCCGCGTTGATCCCCACGGGTATACTCCTCTCCGGGAGTCCTTCCCCCCGCGTGAGGAGTCATGGGGCGCTTCGATTTCGAGACAGAACGCGACGAAGGGGTCGCCACCGAGGAGCGGCAGGAGCCGAAGAAGGCCAAGCGCTTCAAGGTGGTGCTCCACAACGACGACTACACGACGATGGAGTTCGTCGTGCACATTCTCATGACGCACTTCCACAAGGCTCCCGCTGAGGCCTTCCACATCATGCTCCAGGTCCACCACGAGGGCGTGGGCGTGGCCGGCGTCTATCCGCGGGAGGTGGCCGAGACCAAGGTGGCCGAGGTCACCGACGAGGCGCGTGCCAATGGCATGCCTCTCCTGGTGACCGCCGAGGCCGAATGACAGGATTCGCAGACCCATGAAGCTCTCTCAGGATCTCCAGATCTCCCTGAGCGTGGCGATGACCGAGGCGCAGCGCCTGGGCCACGAGTACACCGGGCTCGATCATCTCCTCTACGCTCTCACCTTCGACGCCAAGACCGCCACCGTCATGCGCCACGCCGGCGCCAACGTCGAGCGGTTGCAGAAACGGCTCGCCTCCTACCTCGCCGACGAGGTCGAGAGCGTGCGCTTCGACGATGACGAGGAAGAGGACTTCGAGCCCCGCCTCACCCTCGGCCTGCAGCGCGCTCTCTCCCGCGCCGCCGCGCAGGTGGAGAGCGCCGGCAAACCGGAGGTCCAGGGGCCCGACCTCCTGGTCGCCATGTTCGCCGAGGCCGACTCCTACGGCATGGAGCTCCTCGCCGCCGACGGCGTCACCCGGCTCGACGTCGTGAGCTTCATCGCCCACGGCATCTCCAAGCTCCAGTCGTCCGTGCGCGCTTTGCCCAGCGGCCGGCCCGACTCCTCCACCTCCGAGGACCGCGCCCCCGCCGGCGACGACGAGGACGAGCGCGGCTTCGGCGCGGTGCCCGGCGGCGACGCCCTGGCCTCGTTCACCCAGGAGCTGACCGAGATGGCGCGCAAGGGGGCGATCGACCCCCTGATCGGCCGCGACAACGAGGTCCGGCGCACGCTCCACATCCTGCAGCGCCGGCGCAAGAACAACCCCATCTACGTGGGCGACCCCGGCGTCGGC
>DASPJI010000783.1:0-11069 GCA_035628695.1 Thermoanaerobaculia bacterium
GTCGGGCCGATGCAGCGCGAGAGCCTCTGGCACCTCTCCGAGTGGTTCACCGGCACGGGGGAGAACTTCCGGGCGATCCGCGAGTACAACGAGCTGTCCGACGACGACGTGCAGCGCGGGAAGTCCGTGGTCATCCCGGCGGAGCTGCTGCGTCCGGCCTTCCGGTCGGTCCTGCCGGTGCCGGAGACCCCTTTCGACCTCGACTACGGCAAGGACAAGGACGGCGAGTACGCCATCTATCGGCTGCGTCCCGGCGAGGCGCTCTACTCGAGCGTCGTCGTCCGCTTCACCGGCCGCCTGCACGGCCCGGACGTCAACGCGCTCGCCGCCGACATCGCCCGGCGCAGCGGCGTCGCGGACGTCACCGACATCCCGATCGGCTACCGGATCAAGATCCCGTTCGACGTGCTGCAGCCCGAGTTCATGCCCGAGGGGCATCCGCAGCGCCTCGAGTACGAGGCCGAGCTGCGGGCCAGCGCGCGCTACAGCAACCAGGTCAAGGCGCGGGGGCTCGCCGGCATCACCGTGATCCTCGACGCCGGCCACGGCGGCCAGGACTCGGGCGCCGCCATGGGGGGCGTCTGGGAGAGCCTGTACGTCTACGACATCGCGATGCGCACCAAGGCGCTGCTCGAGTCGACGACCGCCGCCCGGGTGCACGTCACCACCCGTGACGGCAAGGACCACCGGGTGGCCGACTCCGACGTGCTGCCGTTCTCGCGCGGCCACTCGGTGCTGACCACGCCGCCGTACCCGATCACCGACGCGACGGTGGGGGTCAACCTGCGCTGGTATCTGGCGAACAGCGTCTACCGGCAGGCGGTGGACAAGGGGGGGGACCCGCAGAAGGTGGTGTTCATCTCCATCCACGCCGACTCCCTCCACCCGTCGGTGCGCGGCGCCATGGTCTACATCCCGGCGGCCAACATGCGCGGCGGCAGCTTCGGCAAGAGCGGCGCGGTCTACACGGCGCGCAAGGAGGTGCAGGAGGCGCAGCGGGTGACCTTCCCCTGGGAGGCGCGGGTGCGCAGCGAGGGCCTGTCGCGCGAGCTCGCCAAGCAGCTCATCGCCTCCTTCCACGCCGGCAAGCTGCCGATCCACCCGTTCAAGCCGGTGCGCGACAAGATCATCCGCAACAAGAGCGAGTGGGTGCCGGCGGTGCTGCGCTACAACACCGTGCCGGCCAAGGTGCTGCTGGAGGTCTGCAACCTGGCGAACGACCAGGACCGCAAGCTCCTCCAGACCCGCGCCTATCGCCAGAACGTGGCCAAGGCCATCCACCAGGGGCTCGTCGCCTACTACGGCGAGGACGACGCCCTGCCCACCACCCAGATCGCGGCCGGGGCGAAGTGACCCCGCTCCGGAAGGCCCCCTGGGGAGTACAATCCGGCGAAACCGTTCCCGAAGCAGGCCGCCGCCAGGTCCGCGGGAACTTTTTTCAGCCAGGGCCCGTCTCTTATAGGTGAAGGGTGCGATGCTCGCACCCGAGGGAGGGTCCGGTGGGAGTAGCCACGATTTCCACTGCTGCCGTACACGAGATCGCTCTCGACCGCGAAGTCATCGAGCGTCACCGCTGTGGCGACGCGCAAGCCTTCGACGAGATCTACCAGCGCTTCGCGGAGATGGTCTACAACCTGGCCTACCGTCTGGCCGGGAGCAGCGAGGAGGCGGCGGACCTCACCCAGGAGGTGTTCCTCCGGGTGTTCCGCCATCTCGGCAGCTTCCGGGGTGGCTCCACCCTCAAGACCTGGATCTTCCGGATCACCATCAATCATTGCCGCGACCGGCTTTCGCGCTGGCGCCCGCTGACCCAGCCCATCGAAGACGAGATGGTGGGAGAGGTGGGGTGGAGCCTCGCCGATCCCGGCCGCGGTCCCGAGGAGCTGGCGGTCGCCGCCGACGAGGGGCGCCGGGTGGCCGATGGGCTCACCCGCCTGCCGCAACCGTTCCGGGAAGCAGTGGTCCTGCGCGACATCGAGGGGTTGGCTTACGACGAGATCGCAGAGATCCTGCAGGTCCGGGTCGGCACGGTGCGCTCGCGGATCGCGCGCGGCCGTGAGCAGCTCCGTATCCTGTTGGAGAGGAGAGTATGAGCTTCCACATTCGCGACGAGATGCTCTCGGCGTATCTCGATGGGGAGATCGAGCCCGCCCGAGAGCGAACCATCGACCACCATCTCAACTCCTGCGAGGAGTGCCGCGCCCGGCTCAACGGCATGCGCGGCCTGGTCCTGGAGCTGCGGCGCGCGCCGCGCCTCCAGCCGCCGCCCCCCCTCGCCCACCAGGTCCGCCAGCAGGTCATGGAGCAGGCGCCGGCCGGAGTCTGGGAGAGCCTGCGCGCCCTGCTCGCCGGCCGGCCGCTCCATCCGGCCATGCACAGCGTGATGGCCATGGGGCTCGCCCTGGTGCTGAGCGTCTCGCTGGTCCGCGTCGAGCGTGAGCAGCGGCTGGCGCGGACCGTGCCGCCGGCGACGCCGACGAGCACCGAGGAGCCGGTCACCGACGTCCAGGTGCTCCTGGGCAGGGTGATATACAGGCAGACCACCATCCAGTTGGGGGACATCGAGTTCGTCTTGTACGACGCTCAGGGGCGTTTTGTGCAGGAGGGGCTGGAAGGGAGCGAGCCCGAGACCCGGGTCGACAGCCGCAGCCCGGAGGGCCGGGCGGTGCTCACCGACCGGACCTACCTCGGTCTGGTGCTCGATGAGGGCTACAGCGTGGTGCTGAGCTCCAAGGACGGCCGGACGGTGGAGGTCGCGCCGCCGCCGCTGCGGGGGGCCAGCTCCGGCTGGGCCGGCGTCCACGTCTGAGCCACGGCAACGAGCCGTACCCTGCAGGCCCGGCGGCGCCAGCCGCCGGGCTTCGCTGTTTTCAGGGGGCTACTACCAACGACTACTTGTAGGCCTCGATCCCCGCCACCGTCCAGGTCTCGCCGCTCATCTCCACCTCGGAGCCCACCTTCTTGCCGAGGAGCTGCTTCGCGAGGTCCGACTCGTAGGAGATGACGTTCTCCTCGGGCTTGCTCTCCCAGGGGCCGAGGATGGTCATCACCCGCTCGGGCGCGCCGGGAGCGGTGAGGCGGACGCGAGTGCCGATGCGCACCTCGGAGGTGTCCATGCCGGTGACGTCGATGGGGCGGGCGCGCGACAGCTCGGCGTTCAGGGCGGCGGCGCGGGCGTTCAGGTACTCGTGGCGCTGGCGGGCCGACTTGTACTCGAAGTTCTCGCGCAGGTCGCCCATGGCCCGGGCCTCTTCGATCGCCTTGCGGTTGGCCGGCACCTCCACCGTCATGATCTGGTGCAGCTCGGCGTGCTTGGCGTCGATCGACTCCGCCAGGGCATAGAGCGCGGCTGCCCCCTGCTCCTTGCGCAGCCCCTGGAAGCGCAACTGGATGGCGTTGATGAGCTGGTCCCGCTGATAGCCCTCGAGGTTCGGGGCGCGGTGCACGGCGTCCTCGGCCTGGGCGGCCTGATCCTCGGTGAGGTGGCCGAGCAGGCGCGGCAGCGTGCCGCCGGACTCCGCCAGCGCCACGAGGCGCAGGCGGTAGGGGGCGAAATCGTCGCGCGCCATGCTGGTGAGGATCTGCTGCAGCAGGCGCAGCGCGTTGCGGGTGCGGATCTGCTCGTCGTCGGCGGCGCGCTCGGCGAGCCAGGTGAAGGCCGCCGGGTTGCGGTGCGGCTGGGCGAGGAGGCCGTCGAGGAAGCGGTCCAGCTCCCTGGCGTCCCCCTGGGCCAGCCCCTCGGCGAGCACATCCAGGGCGCGCGGGTCGGTCTCCCGGCTGAGGGCGTCGCGGTAGATGGCAGGCCAGTCGTCCCGGCGCTCGCGCACCATGGCATAGGCCCGCTCGCGCAGCAGCCGCTCCTCGATGCCCGTGAAGAGGCGGGCGAGGTCGCGGCCGGCGCGGGCGGCGAGCAGCTCGTCGGGCGCCCAGTCGACGTCCGCGGGGGCGCCGCCGCTGCGTTCCAGGGCGAACCAGATCTCGAAGGCGAGGCCGGGGTCGCCGCCGTCGACCGCCTTCTCGGCGGCGTCGGAGAGGATCTCCGCCATGCGCGCGCGCAGCTCGGGGTTGCGCGCCCCTTCGCGGCGCAGCAGGTCCATCTGCTTGCGCGGCTCGGACTTGGTGAAGGTCTTCCACACCGCCTCGTGGGCGTCGCCGGCGGTCTCGGCCCAGGTGTAGGTCTGGCGGCCGGTGCCGCCCGCCACCACCTGCGGGTTCTTGCGCGCCGCACCCCACCAGGAGGTCCACTGCGACTCGCTGACGACGCCGGCCACCACGTCGCGGATCTCGCCCGCGGTGAGCGGCCGGTCGTAGCTCTGGAGGACCAGGCGCAGCAGCTCCGACGGGTTGCCGGTGACCAGCGCCTTGAGCGACGCGGGGTTCTCCAGCTTGCGGCGCAGCACGTGATCGGGGCCGAGGGGGCGCAGCAGCTTGGCCGCCGCCTTGAAGCCGACGGTCATGCCGCGGATCTTCTCGAAGTCCACCTTGAAGCTCTCGAGCCCCAGGTTGGCCTCGACGATCCGGCCGACACCCTTGCCCTCCATGGCGACGACGGTACCGATGTCGAAGGCGAGGAGCCCTTCGAGCCGCTCCACCTTCTCCCAGGTCTTGGGGATGTCGTGCGTCGCCCGGTACAGGCCGACGGACTCGGCGAGCCCCTTGAAGGTGCTCTGGCCGCCGTAGAGCTTCTCCAGGCTCTGGACGATGGCGCCGTGCAGCTCCTCGGGGGGGAGGAGCAGGTGGCCGGCGCGCTGCAGCAGCTTGAGGCGGACGGCCCAGCGGCCGTCGCGGAGCTGCTCGTCGAGCATCTCGAGCAGGAAGCGGGCGCGGTCGTCCTCGTTGTTGCCGGTCAGGGCGCGGGCGACGCCCACGAAATAGTCGAGGTCTGTGGGGTCCTGGCCGAGGTGGGCCAGCCAATCGCTCTCGAGCGCCTCGAAGTCCCCCTTCTCGAGGTGCTGCTGGGTGGTACGGGAAATTGCCATCGGGATCAGGAAGATACCAGATTCTGTAAGCTACCCTCATGTCGGAGCCGACCCCAGCCCCCGAAGGCCCCCCCGATGGGGGCCAGCCGGCGAGCCCGGCGGCGGGCCCGCCGGGGAACCAGGAGGAGGGCGAGCTCGAGGTCCGCCTGCGCGAGGCCGGGGCCGACGAGCTGCTCGCCCTGCTGGAGGAGCACGCGCCGCACCTCGAGCCGCCGCAGGTGCGGCAGGCGTTGCGCAACCCGTTCTTCGACGCCCGCGGCGTGGAGATCCTGGCGGAGCAGCCGCGGCTCCTCTCCTTCTATGAGGTGCGGCGGGGCCTCGCCCTTCACCCGCGCACGCCCGAGGCGCTGGCCCTGCGGCTGGTCGCCGGGCTCTTCTGGCGCGACCTGCTGGAGCTCGGCGCCGACAGCCGGCTGCGCCCAGTGGTGCGGCGGGCCGCCGACCTGCAACTGGCCGCGCGGTTGCCTGAGCTGGCGATCGGAGAGAAGATCAACCTGGCGCGGCGTGCCGGCACGGGCCTTTTGAGCCATCTGCGGCACGATCCGAGCCCACGGGTGATGGCGGCGCTGCTCGACAACCCGCGGATGACGGAGGGGGTCCTGGCGCCGGTGGTGCACAGCGACCGGACCTCGCCGCCGGTCCTCGACCTGATCGCGGGTGACCGGCGCTGGGGAGTGCGCTATGGTCTGCGGCAGGG
Source organism: Thermoanaerobaculia bacterium (assembly GCA_035628695.1). Taxonomy (GTDB): domain Bacteria; phylum Acidobacteriota; class Thermoanaerobaculia; order Multivoradales; family UBA5704; genus DASPJI01. The sequence continues at coordinate 5,677 of DASPJI010000783.1, forward strand.
CCTCTGCCGCAATCCGCGGACGCCGGCGGAGACCGTGCTCCGGCTCCTGCCGTCGTTGCGGAAAGAGGACCTGCGGACCGTGGCCGGCGACGCGAAGCTGTCCGAGACGGTGCGCCGCCGGGCGCGGCTCTTGCTGGGAGAAGTGAATTGAAGAGGTATTTCGGGGCGCGGCGGATCGACCTCATTGACCAGCGTGCAGCAGCCTCGTAAAGTTATGACTCGCGTACCGAACGACATGTCGAAACGACAACGGATGCCACCCCGCAGAAACGAGGGCAACAGGCCCGCCGACGCCGAGCCGAACCTCGCCGCCGACGACGCCGCTGCCGGGGGCGCGCGCGCGCGCCAGCCGCCCTGGGAGAAGGAGGCCGAGCCGCAGGCCGGCGCCTCCTTCGGGACCTGGCTCCGGCGCCAGCGGGAGGCGCGGGACGTCAGCCTGCGTGACATCGCCGACCGTACCAAGATCAGCCTGCGCTATCTGGAGGCGATGGAGGAGGACCGCTTCGACCTCCTGCCGGCGCCGCTGTTCGCCAAGGGCTTCCTGCGCGAATATGCCCGCTACGTCGGGCTGTCGCCGGACGAGGTGGTGAACCACTACCTGTCGGTCCAGGGCGAGGACAAGGAGGAGGAGGGGGAGCAGACGCTGATCCGCCGGCGCACCAAGGCGTCGGCCCAGAAGGCGCGGAGCCTGGCGTTCTATCTGTTCTTCGTCCTCGCCGGCCTGGCGCTGCTGGGCCTGGTCTGGTTCTTCGCCTACTACAACGACAAGCGGCAGGAGGAGCGGCCCGCCGCCGCGGCGCCGCCGCCCATCGCCGCGCCGCCGGTTTCGGCGGCCCGGCAGGCCCCGACCCCCTCGCCGCCGCCCGCCGAGCCGGCGGCGCCGATCGAGGTCACCCTCGACTTCACCGGTGACTGCTGGGTGGAGGCGACCATCGACGGCAAGCGCCGGATCGCCGAGCAGCGGGTCCAGGGCGAGTCGGTGGAGCTCGAGGCCGAGGAGAGCATCGCCCTGCTCCTCGGCAACATCCGGTCGGTCACCGTCCAGGTCAACGGCCAGCCCTGGGACCTCCAGCCCAACTCGCCCGACAGCCTCGTCGGCAATCTGGTGGTCGACCTCGATCTGGTGCGCAGCCTTCGCGAGCAGAAAGAGGACCGCTGAACGTGGCCGGGGGTATGGCCGGCGGGGGCTCGCCCCTCCTCGACCAGATCCGGTCGGGAGCCAACCGGCAGCTCCAGGTGATGGCGGCCAGCGGCCTCCTCCCCCTGCCGCCGGAGGAGATCATCCCCCTGCAGGTCGAGCTGGCCGGCGGCACCGACTTCGAGCTGGCGTTGCGGGCCAAGGAGAGCCTCCGCTCGGTGGACCCGCGGGTGGCGGTGCCCTACCTCGCCAAGACCGCCGGCGAGGAGGTGCTCTTCTTCTTCGCCCTGGAGGCCACCCAGCACCCGGTCATCGAAGCGCTGCTGCGCCGCCGCGACGTGCCGCGCCAGGCGCTGGAGGTGCTGGCGAAGCGGGTGCCGCCGGACCTCCAGGAGATCCTCATCCTGCGCCAGGACGCGATCGTCGAGTCGCCGGCGATCCTCGACGCGCTGGAGGAGAATCCGGAGCTCAGCGCCTACACCCAGCGGCGGATCAGCGAGTACCGGCAGCATCTGCTGCCGCGGGAGCGGACGCCGGCGGGCCCGGCCCCGGTGCACGCGCCCGGCGAGATCGAGGAGTGTGATGACGCGACCCTCGCCCGGGAGATCGCCGCGGTGCGCTCAAAGCCGGTGGACGGCGAGGTGGAGGAGCGGACCGGCCTCTCCGAGGGGCAGATCCGCATGCTCCCCGTCCCCGCCCGCCTGAAGCTCGCCCGCGGCGCGCCGCGCCTGCTGCGCAGCATGCTGATGCGGGACTCCAACGTCCAGGTCGCCCTCGCCGTGCTGCGCCACAACACCCTGTCCGACCAGGAGGTCGAGATGGTGGCGAGCAGCCGGGCGGTGGTGGAGGACGTGCTGATCGAGGTCTCGAAGCGGCGCGAGTGGGTGGGCAAGTACAACATCGCCAAGGCGCTGGTGCAGAACCCCCGCTGCCCTCTGCCCACGGCCCTGCGCCTGCTCTCCCGGATGTCCGTCCGGGACCTGCGGGAGATCGCCCGCGACCGCAACGTTCCCGACGCCGTGCGCTCGACAGCCCTCCGTTTGTATACAATCAAGCAGAAATAGGCGTCGACATGGCCAGGGATTTCTACGTCACCCTCGCGTTGCCGCGCAACGCGACGCGCGAGCAGATCCGCCAGCGCTTCCGGGAGCTCGCGCGCGAGCGCCATCCGGACCGCTTCCCGGGGGCGGCCAAGGCGCGCGCCGAGGCGGAGTTCCAGGCGATCACGGAAGCCTTCAACGTCCTTCACGACCCGGACCGGCGGCGCCAGCACGACCTGGAGCTGGCGCGCCCGACGGACGCGAACGACCCCCGGCAGGTCGCCCGCCTGTACATGCAGCGCGGCGTCAAGTCGTACAAGGAGAAGAGCTTCCTCGACGCGGCGGACAACTTCGACCGCGCCACCAAGGCGGACCCGAACAACGCCCAGGCGTGGCACCATCTGGCCCAGGCCTCCAGCCAGCAGGAGAGCTGGCTGCCGCGGGCGGTGGCGGCCATCGAGCGGGCCTGCGAGCTGGAGCCGATGAACCCCTCCTATCTCAAGCAGGCGGGCCGCATCCTGGCGCTGGCCGGCCAGGCCGACAAGGCCCGCGACTTCTACCGCCGGGCCCTCCAGTGGGGCGAGGACGACCCCGCGGTCCACCGGGCCCTGGAGGAGCTGAACGGCCCCGCTCCCCGCCGCGGCGGCCTGTTCGGAAGGGCCGGCTGATGTTGCGCGTCAAGGCCTGCGGCCTCTCGGACATCGGGCTGACCCGGCTCCACAACGAGGACTACTTCGAGATCGATCCGGTCCACAAGCTGTACGTGGTGGCCGACGGCATGGGGGGCCACAACCACGGCGAGGTGGCGGCGCAGATCGCGGTCAACTCGATCCGCGAGTTCGTCGCCAAGTCCTCGGACCAGGACACCACCTGGCCGTTCGGCATCGACAACCGCCTGGCGCGCCACTCGAACCTGCTCAAGATGGCGGTCCGCATGGCCCACGACCACGTGCTGCGCGCCATCCGCCGCGACGGCTCGCTCTACGGCATGGGGACCACGGTGGTGGGGATGATCTTCGACGGCGCGCGCGCGGCGGTGGCGCACGTGGGGGACAGCCGCGCCTACCGTCTGCGCGGCAACCGGCTGGACCAGCTCACCCAGGATCACACCTGGGTCAACGAGCAGGTGGTGGCCGGTTTCCTGTCCAAGGAGCAGGCGCGCTCGCACCCGTTGAAGAACGTGGTCACCCGCGCCCTGGGCGGCGAGAGCGACGTGCTGGTGGACGTGCGCGAGGTCGAGGTCCAGCCGGGGGACATCTATCTCCTCTGCTCGGACGGCCTGACCGGCATGCTGAGCGACGCGGACATCCGCGACCGCCTGCTCTCGGGCCGCAGCCTGCACGAGATCTGCCGCTCCCTGATCAACGACTCCAACGCCCGCGGCGGCATCGACAACACCACCGTGGTGCTGCTGGCGGTCGATGACGCTGAAGACGCCGACGAGATCGAGACCGACGAGCTCGGGGCGATGACCGGCTAGGTGCTCGTCTACGGCGACGCCAAGCGGGTGGAGGCCGTGGCGGCCAAGGTGGAGCGCCTGCTCGGGCTCCTGTCGCGCACCGTCTTCCTGGACCCCGGGATCGAGCGGCACGCCGCCTTCGCCGCGCTGCTCGTCGAAGCGGGGGAGCTGGAGCAGGGCCTCCTCGACGAGCAGCTCCAGCGTTCCGGTGAAGAGCGGCCCACGCCGCTGAGCGAGGCGGCGGGGCGGCTGACGCGGGCGGCGGCCGACCTGTTCGAGAGCTCGTACCGGAGCTGCGGCTCCCGGCCCGCGGAGATCGTGGAGGGGACCGCTCCAGTCGTCCTGGCCCTGGAGGAGATCCTGGAGCTGCCCCTCTCCGGCGAGGTCTCCGTCACCGTCCCCGAGGGGTACGCCTTCTACGGGCTCTACCCCGAAACCTATCTCGAAGCGGCCCGGCGGGCGGTGGAGCTGGAGGAGGGGCCGGTCCAGGTCATCGGCATCCGCAGCATCGGCACGAGCCTCGCGGCGGCCGTGGCGGCCGGAGTGGGGGACGGCGCCACGACCGTCACCGTCCGCCCGGGCGGGCATCCGTTCTCGCGGACGCTGGCGATGGGGGAGGAGATGGAGCGCCGGCTCCTGTCCAGACCCGGCGAGGTCCGCTTCGCCGTGGCCGACGAGGGGCCGGGCCTCTCCGGCAGCTCTTTCGGGTCGGTGGCCGACTGGCTGGAGGAGCGCGGCGTCCTCCCGGACTCCATCTCGTTCTTCCCCAGCCATCGCGGCGGGCCGGGGCCCTACGCCAGCGAGCGCCACCGGGAGCGCTGGGAGCGGGCGCGCCGCCACACCGTGGACTTCGAGGAGCTGTTCGTCGCTCCCGGAGCCAGCTGGCCCCTGGCGAGCTGGGTGGCGGACCTCACCGGTTCCGCCGAGGGGCCGCTCGAAGACGTGAGCGCCGGGCGCTGGCGGCAGCGGCTCTTCCCAGGCCCGGGCAGCCGGCCCCCTGCCCATCTCCAGCAGGAGCGCCGCAAATACCTGCTGACCGCCGGCGGCCGGAAATGGCTCCTCAAGTTCGTGGGGCTGGGGCGCTATGGCCGCGAAGCGCTCGATCTGGCCCGGACGCTGGAGAGCAAAGGGCTCGTGCCGCCGGTGGCCGGGTTCCGGCACGGCTTCCTGGTGGGGCCCTGGCTGGCCGATGAGGACGGCGCCCGCCCCCTCCCGCTGGTTCCGGACCTCGACCGCGCCGCCCTCCTCGAGCAGGTGGCCACCTACCTGGCGTTCCGGGCGGCGCGCCTCCCCGCCGGGCCCGAGCGGCGGGGCGCCGCGCCCGGGAAGCTCCTGGAGATGGCCCGCTTCAACACCGGGAAGGCTCTGGGGCCCGAGGCCGCGGAGCGGCTGGACGCCTGGGAGGAGCGGCTGCCGGACCTCGCCGCCCGGGAGCGCCCCATCCTCTCGGACAACCGCCTGCACGCCTGGGAGTGGCTGGTCCTCCCGGGCGGGCGGATCCTCAAGGCCGACGCCCTGGACCACCACCGGAGCAACGACCTGGTGGGGGAGCAGGACGTCGCCTGGGACCAGGCCGGCGCCGCCATCGAGCTAAACCTGTCCGAGGAGGAAGGGGAGCGCCTGCGCGAGGAGGTGGCGCGGCGGAGCGGCGTCGTCTCCACCACGGACCAGGTCCGCTTCTACACCCTGACCTACCTCGCCTTCCAGCTCGGCGCCTGCCGGCTCGCCGCCGAGGCCCTGGAGGGGATGGACGGCG
>DASPJI010000784.1:0-5884 GCA_035628695.1 Thermoanaerobaculia bacterium
CGATCCGCCACCGGCCACCACCGAGTCCCCCGAATCTCCGGACACCGCCGGGCAGACCCTCTATGCCCGCGTCGGCGGCCAGGTCTTCGAGGCCCGCACCCGCCTGGCCGAGACCGTGGCGTTGCCGCCGGCCGAGTGGCGCTCGCCCGCGCTCACCTCGTTCGACATCTATCAGGTCGGGGCGGTCACCGTGCGCGACGCCCAGGGGGAGGCCGTCCTGCAGCGCGCCGGTACCGACTGGAAGCGGGGGAACGAGACGATCTCCTACGTGCCGGTGAGCGACCTGCTCTTCACCGTGACCGGCGCCCGGGCCGACCGTCTCCTCTCCGTCCAGGAGGCGCGGGGGATGGGCGCGGCGCTGGACCGGCCGGCGCTCACCCTGGTCTTGAAGCCCGAATCTCCCGAGGGAGGGGGCGCCGCCGAGACGCTGATGCTCTATCCGCCGGTCGCCCAGGGGGTGCCGGCCCGGGTGAGCGGCCGCGACGTGGTGCTGCTCCTCCCCGCCGGCAAGCTCGACGAGATCCGCAAGAACCTGGACGAGGTCCGCAAGGCGAAGCCGGTGCAGGCGGCGAAGGCGGAGGAGGGGACGGAGGAGGGGAAGGCGGAGCCGTAGGCTTCTCCGGGTGGAAAAGAAAAAGGCCGGCGCCTCCGGGGAGGCGGCCGGCCTTTTTGCTTCGGCCTCGTGCTCAGCGCTTCGGCGCGCCCGGTCCGTCGTCAGGGGGAGTCTGCACCCCGTGGTGGGGCAGGGTGGCGGTGGGGGTGGCGCCGTGATGGGCGATCTCGCTCTGCAGCGAGCGGGCGTTGTGCATCACGCTGTGGCGCCGGCCGTAGGGGAAGTAGATGACGAAGCCGAGGGCCAGCCAGGCGAAGAGGCGCAGCCAGTTCTCGGCGGGCAGCGAGAACATGAGCATCAGGCAGCAGAGGATGCCCATGATCGGAACGAAGGGTACCCAGGGGCAGCGGAACGGCCGGTGGGCGTCCGGGTACTTGCGGCGCATGATGAGCACCGCCGCGCAGACGATGACGAAAGCCAGCAGCGTGCCGATGTTCGTCAGGTGGAGCAGCGCGTCGAGCGGCATGAAGCCGGCCATGGCGATGACGCCGGCGCCGATCAGGATCGTCGCCTTCCAGGGGGTGCGGAACTTCGGGTGGACGTCGCCGAAGAACTTCTGCGGCACCAAGCCGTCGCGCGCCATGGCCATGAACACCCGGGGGCCGGAGAGCATCATGACCAGGAGAACCGAGGTGATGCCGGCGACGCCGGCCATGGCGATGAGCCCTTCCGCCCAGCCGAGCCCCTGCTGCCTGAAGGCGTCGCTCACCGGGGCGTCGACGTTCAGCTCGTTGTACTTCACCATGCCGGTCAGCACGGCGACGACCAGGATGTAGAGGAGGGTGCAGACCACCAGCGACACGACGATGCCGATCGGCACGTCGCGCTGCGGGTTCTTCGCCTCCTCGGTGTGCGTCGACACCGAGTCGAAGCCGATATAGGCAAAGAAGATGATGGCCGCGCCGGCGAGCATCCCCAGCGGGGTGCCGTTGGCTGCCGTCTGGCCGGCCACGGGATGGCCGAAGAAGCTCAGGCCGGTCCAGCCGTAGGGCGCGAACGGCTTCCAGTTCTCGGGGTTGATGAAGAAGGCGCCGGCGGCGATGACGAAGAGCACCGCGGCCACCTTGATGATCACCATGGCGGCGTTGAAGCTGGCGCTCTCCTGGATGCCCTTGACCAGGACGATGGTGACCAGGAGGACGATGATCACCGCCGGCAGGTTGATGAACGAGCCGGTGCCGACGAACGAGTCGGTGGTCACGTCGTAGCGCCAGGGCGAGGATTGGAGCGTCGCTGGCAGCACGATCCCTATCTTCGCGAGGACGCTCTGGAAGTAGCCTGACCACCCTGTCGCGACGGTGGCGCTGCCGACCGCGTACTCCAGCACCAGGTCCCAACCGATGATCCAGGCGAACAGCTCGCCCAGGGTGGCGTAGGCATAGGTGTAGGCCGACCCGGCCACCGGCACCATGGCGGCGAACTCCGCGTAGCAGAGCGCCGCGAAGATGCAGGTGATGCCGGCGACGACGTAGGAGAGCATCAGGGCCGGGCCGGCGATGTTGTGGGCCGCCGCGCCGGTCGCGACGAAGATGCCGGCGCCGATGATTGCGCCGACACCCAGGCTGGTGAGCTGCACGGGTCCGAGGACCCGGCGCAGCCGGTTCTCCCCCTTGAGCTCCTCGAGGAGGAGCTCGAGCGGTTTTCTGGCAAAAAGGCGACTCGCCATGGGGTGTCTAGACCTCCAGAACAGGAAAGAGGGTCAGGAACAGGACTCCTTGAATCAAGGGTTCGTCTCCTCCGTCGCGCCGGCCGGCCGGGACCGCCGGTGCCAGAGGAAGTAGACGGGGATGCCGGTCAGCACGATCGCCAGGCCGGGCCAGGTGGTCTCCGTCTTGTAGACCAGCAGAACCACCGAGATGACGGACGCGGCCAGGATGTACAGCGCCGGCACCACCGGATAGCCGACGGCGCGGTACGGGCGCTCGGCGTCCGGCCGCTTGCGGCGCAGCACGAACAGCCCGGCGATGGTCAGCACGTAGAAGATCAGCACGGCGAAGACCACGTAGTCCAGCAGGTTGCTGTACAGGTTGCCGTACTGCGGGTTGCCCGCCGCGTCCAGGAGCTGCGCCCCGGAGGCATCGCGCGGGCGGGTGCGGGGGAGCACCAGCAGCGACGCCCAGGCGCACTGCAGGATCAGGCCCCACGCCGGCACGTGATGCTCGTTGAGCGCCCCGGTGCGCCGGAAGAACAGGCCGTCCCGGGCCATGGCGTAGTAGACCCGGGCACCGGCCAGGATCAGGCCGTTGTTGCAGCCGAAGGTGGAGATCATGATCGCCACCGCCATGATCGTCGCCCCGGCCGGGCCGAAGATCAGCGCCAGGGCGGCGGTGCCCACCCGGTCGTCCGGCGCGTTCTGGATCTCCGCCAGGGGGAGGGTACACAGGTAGGCCAGGTTCGCCAGGATATAGAGCGAGATCACCAGGATGGTGCCGGCGGCGAGCGACAGCGGGATCGTGCGCTTCGGGTCCTTGACCTCGCCGGCGGTGAAGGTGACGTTGTTCCAGGCGTCCGACGAGAAGAGGGAGCCCACCTGCGCGACGCAGAAGGCGATGAACAGGCCGAACGCCCCGGCCGCTGCGGACACCGGCGGCACCCACCCGAAGTCCGGCCGGAGGGTGGCCGCGTCGCGCGGCGTCCAGAGGTCGCCGAAGTTGGCGGCGATGGCCTCGGCGTTGCGGCCCACCAGGATTCCCAGCAGGATCAGCACGATGAGCGACAGGGTCTTGGCCGAGGTGAAGGTGTTCTGGATCCACTTGCCCAGCTTGATCCCGCGGGTGTTCAGCCAGGTGAGGAACGCCAGGAGCAGGATGGCGACCCCCTGCTGCGTCGACAGCGAGACGGCATAGCTGTCCGACAGGTCGATGGGCGGGATGATCCACGCTGTCGGCGAGATGGCGGGGACGAGGACGCCGAGGAAGCGGGCGAAGGCCACGGCCACCGCGGCGATGGTGCCGGTCTGGATCACCAGGAACAGCGTCCAGCCGTAGAGGAACCCCCAGAGCGGCGAGTAGGCCTCCCGCAGGTAGACATACTGGCCGCCCGCCTTGGGCATCATCGCCGCCAGCTCCCCATAGGAGAGCGCGGCAGCAATGGTGAGCAGGCCGGAGAACACCCAGACCATGAGCAGCCAGCCCGGCGACCCCACCTGCCGGGCGATGTCGGCCGGCACGATGAAGATACCGGAGCCGATCATCGACCCGGCCACGATCATGGTGGAGTCGAGCAGGCCCAGCTCCCGGACGAACCCCGTCTTCGCCTCAGGCGGCTGACCGGGGCGCGAGGCAACGGCTTCGGACATGGTGCCTCCAGAAAGATGCACAATCCTACAGGTGCCGCTAGGCCTTGTCACGTGGACGTTACAGGGAGGGCTGAAAGAGAAGACCCCGGCGGGGCGCCGGGGTCTTCGGGGGGAACGGGGCGGCCTATTCGGCGTCGTCCCGGGGCGGCGTGGTCAGCACCTTCCAGAAGAATTTGAAGGTGAAGAAGAAGATCACGGCCCAGGTGATCACCAGCATGGTCCAGGCGGCGCTCGTCATGCGGGGCTCCTTTGCTTGTCCCTCTTGATCTTCCAGGCCTTCCAGACCATGAAGGACCAGAAGGCGAAGACCAGCATCAGCAGGATACGGGTGAGGTCCTGCACCAGCACGCGGGTGCCGCGGCCGGTGTCGTCGAACCAGGCGTAGCCGGTGCCGGTGTGGAGGATCCGGCCGATGACGCTGCCGGGGTCGAACGGCCAGCCGTCGCCCGAGAACAGCGAGCCGAAGGCCGCCCCCCAGTCCCCGCCCGCCGGGTTGAGCAGCGCGCCCACGAACACCACCAGGATGAAGATGGGCGTCACGTACTTGATGACGTACCTGAAGATGGGAGGCACCTTGATGTCGGCGCCGCGGGTGATCTCCTCCCAGCCGCGGTCGATGCCGAAGACGTAGGCGAAGATGAAGGCCTCGGCCAGGGCGAAGACGACCAGCGAGAAGGTGCCGGTCCAGAAGTCGAATTCGTCGAAGGCGCCGCCCGGATAGAGCCAGACGCACCAGAAGCCGAGGGTGAAGACGCCCAGGCCGAAGAGCACCGCGGCCCGGTTGCGCTTCGTCCCGAACTCGTCCTCCAGGAAGGCCATGATCGGCTGCCCCATGGCGAGCGACGAGGTGATGCCGGCGAAGAACAGCAGGCCGAACCACATGGCGCCGGCGATGGGGGCGAAGGCGCCCCAGTTGTTGAACAGCGTCGGCAGGGTGAGGAAGCCGAGGCCGAAGCCGCTCCCCCCCGCCGTCGCCTCCTGCACCGCGGCGAGGCCCAGATAGGCGGTGGCGATGGGGATGAGCAGCGAGCCGCCCAGCACCACCTCGACGAACTCGTTCATCCAGCCCGCCGACGCGGCGTTCAGGGCGATGTCCTGCCGGTGCTTGACGTAGGAGGCGTAGCAGTGGATGGAGCCCATGCCCATCGACAGGGTGAAGAAGACCTGCCCCGCCGCCGCCAGCCAGGTGTTCGGATTGCTCAGGCCCGAGAGGTTGGGGTTCCAGACGAAGTTGAGCCCTTCGAGCGGGCTCTGGGTGACGCCCGGGTCGCTGCCGGGATCGAGGCCCAGGCCGCGGATCGCCAGGATGGCGGCGAAGATCAGCAGCAGCGGCATGCCGATCTTGGCCGCGAGCTCGATCCCCTTGGCCAGGCCGCGGGAGAGGATGAAGGTGTTGAGCGCCAGCGTGAGGACGAACCAGAAGAACGCCTCCGGCGGCAGGGCGAAGAAGGAGTCCTCGTGCTGCCCCAGGTAGCGGGGGAAGAACTCGGTGGGGGCGACCTCCTTGAAGGTGCCGATCAGCGAGTGCCAGACGTAGGCCAGGGTCCAGGACTCGATGTAGCAGTAGTAGGCGGCCACCGTGATGTTGGTGAACAGGCCGAAGACGCCGACGTACTTGAGCCACTTGCCGCGGCCCAGCCGGTCGAACATCCCGGGGGCCGAGTGGTGGCCGAACCGCCCGCCGTGCCGGCCGATGGCCCACTCCACCCAGAGGAGCGGGATGCCCATGAGGACGAACGAGATCAGATAGGGGATCAGGAACGCTCCGCCGCCGTTCTGGGCCGCCTGCGCCGGGAAACGCAGGAAGTTGCCCAGGCCGACGGCGTTGCCAGCCATGGCCAGGACCAGGCCGACGCGCGTACCCCAGCTTTCGCCTTTGGCCACTATGCGCCCTCCTCCGTAGTTGGGCGCCTATCCTAGCCTGGGAGCGGGGTGGCTGTCACCGTTGCGGCCGGGGGAGCGGGGCGCCGAAC
>DASPJI010000785.1:0-7245 GCA_035628695.1 Thermoanaerobaculia bacterium
GAGGGGAGCTCCAGCAGGTAGTCGTAGCGGCTTTGGCCGAGGAAGACCGGCACGTCCGCCCCCAGCGCCTCCACCAGGCCCGGCGGAGCGCTGCTCGCGTCGAGCGGCTCGGCGGCACGGGCCGGGAAGTCGAGCTCGATCCAGCCGTCGCCCCGGCGCCGGGCGGTGAGCAGCCCGGAGAGGGTGTGGAAGTGGGCCAGCTCCGCCAGCCCCAGCCGCCCTGCCTGCCAGAGCACGTGGGCGCTCGCCAGGGTGGCGTGGCCGCACAGCTCCACCTCCGTCGCGGGGGTGAACCAGCGCAGGTCGAAGCCGCCGCCCCGGGCGACCAGGAACGCCGTCTCGGAGAGGTTCATCTCGCGGGCCACCCGCTGCATCCAGTCCGCCTCCCGCGGCTCGGGCAGCAGGCAGACCGCCGCCGGGTTGCCCGCGAAGGCGCGGTCGGTGAAGGCATCTACCTGATAGAGGTCGATCGGCATGGAGCTAGGGTATCGCAACGCGTCTTCGCGCCGCACCGCTTTGCATCGCAAAGTGCTCTCAGGTACAATGCCTGCACCGGGAGCTCAGGAGGAGGCCCGGCGGGAACGGAGCCGGGAAATTTCGGGTTACACTCTGCGGCGGTGAGGTGTGGGTGCGCGGTGCCCTGTGTTTTCCCGAAGCAGATCGAGTGCGAGGAGACGAGTTAAACGGCATGGGACTATCCAGCGCGGCATCTTCGACAGCCGGCTCCTGGCGGGAGGCCGAGGGCTTCCCCGGGCTGCTCGAGGGTTTCCGGCAGGGGCTCGAGCGCGACCTCGAGGCTTGGCTCGCCGCCAAGCGTGACGAGGCCGCCGACCAGGGCTCGGACGGGATGCTCGAGTTGATCGACGGCGTCGCCCAACTGGTCACCCGCGGCGGCAAGCGGCTGCGTCCGGCGCTGGTCTACTACACCTACCGCGCCTGCGGCGGCCGCTCCGACGGGGAGGTCCTCCCCCTCGCCCTCGCCACCGAGCTCCTCCACACCTATCTATTGATCCACGACGACATCATGGATCACGCCGACGTCCGGCGCGGCCAGCCGGCGGCGCACGTGCGCTTCCGCGAGGCGCACCGGCAGCGGCGCCTGCGCGGCGACAGCGAGGACTTCGGCCGCTCCGTGGCGATCCTGCTCGGCGACCTCGCCCACACCTGGGCGGTGGAGCTGGCCACCCTGGTCCCCCTGGACGGCGGCCGCTCTCCCCAGATCGCGCGCGAGATCTCGCGCTGCTTCTCGGCCATGAGCCAGGAGGTGATCGGCGGCCAGTACCTGGAGATCCTCCTCGCCCAGCGCCGCCCCGACCCCGGCGCGGAGCCCGCTCCCGAGCAGGCCGAGGAGCTGATGCGGATACTGCGCTTGAAGTCCGGGCGCTACACCGCCGAGCGGCCGATCCAGCTCGGCGGCCTGCTGGCGGGGGCGGCGCCGGACGTCCTGGCGGCGCTGTCCGACTACGGCACGGCCATGGGCGAGGCCTTCCAGCTCCAGGACGACCTGCTGGGAATGTTCGGCGACGCGGGCACCGTCGGCAAGCCCGTGGGGGCCGACCTCAAGGAGGGCAAGTTCACCTTCCTCATCTATCACGCCCTGGCCGCGGCCTCGCCGGCGGAGCGGCGGCTCCTGGAGGCGTCGCTCGGGGATCCCGGGCTCGACGCCCGCGCCGTCGACGACGCCCGCCGGGTCATTGAGGAGACCGGCGCGCGCGAGACGGTCGACGCCATGGTGAGCAAGCGCCTCGCCGCCGCCCGCGCGGCCCTCGGCAGGATCGCGCCCGGCCTCGAGCCGCGGGGACGCCTCTTCCTGGAGGGGCTGATCGACTACCTGCGGGAGCGCAAGCAGTGAGCGTAGAGGTGATAGTGGACGAGGAGCGCGACCGCAAGGCGGAGCACATCACGCTGGCGCTCGACCGCCGCATGCAGCTCGACGCCAACTACTTCGACGAGTACCGGTTCGGTCACGAGGCGCTGCCCGAGATCGACATCGCCGACGTCGACACCTCGGTCGAGTTCCTCGGCCGCCGCCTGGCGGCGCCGCTCCTCATCTCGTCGATGACGGGAGGCACGGCCGCCGCCGGGGTGATCAACCGCAACCTCGCCGCCGGCGCCGAGCGCACCGGCGTGGCCCTGGGCATCGGCTCGCAACGGAAAGCTTTGGAAGACCCGGCGAAAGCTGATACCTTTCGCGTCCGCGATGCCGCTCCATCGATCCCCCTGCTGGCGAACCTCGGTGCCGTGCAGCTCAACTACGGCATGGGGATCGCGGAGTGCCAGGCGGCGGTGGACATGATCGGGGCCGACGCCCTGATCCTCCACCTGAACCCGCTGCAGGAGGCGATCCAGCCCGAGGGGCAGTGCGACTTCGCCGGCCTCCTGCCGCGGATCGGCGAGGTGGTGCGCGCCCTGCCGGTGCCGGTCGTGGCGAAGGAGATCGGCTGCGGCCTCTCCACCCGCGCCGCGCGGGCGCTGGCCGGCCAGGGGGTGCGCATCATCGACACCGCCGGGGTCGGCGGCACGAGCTGGGCGCGCATCGAGGCCGCCCGCGCCGGCGACCTCGATCTGGGTGAGACGTTCGCCGGCTGGGGGATCCCCACGCCGGTTTCGATTCAGCAGGTCCGGCAGGTGCCGGGGATCACCGTGATCGCCAGCGGCGGGGTGCGCAACGGCATCGACGCCGCCAAGGCCCTGGCGCTGGGCGCCGACCTGGTGGGATTGGCTTACCCCTTCCTCCAGGCCGCCACCGAATCGGCGGAGCGGGTGGCCGAGCGGATCCGCCGCATCGTCCGGGAGCTGCAGATCTGCATGTTCTGCCTGGGAGTGAAAACCATTGCGGAGCTCAAGACCGTCGAGCTCCATAAAGGGTCGTGAGATGAGCAAAAGCCAGTCCGCCGCCGCCTCCGCCCCCCTGACCCGGGAGGACCTCGTCCGCTCGCTGGTGGGGGGAGAGCGCCGCTTTCACGAGCTGCCCAAGGACCTCTCCCCCGAGGAGGCGGCGGAGATCCGCCGCCAAGCCCTGGAGCAGCTCACGCAGACGCCCCTCGACAACATCGGCCATCACTCGCTCGACGTGGTCCGCGCCTCGCACCGCAATTGCGAGAACTTCATCGGCGTCGCCCAGATCCCCATGGGGGTGGTCGGCCCGCTGAAGGTGCGCGGCACCGCCGCCGACGGCGAGTTCTACGTCCCCATGGCCACCACCGAGGCGGCGCTGATCGCCAGCACCAACCGGGGCTGCGCCGCCATCCGCGAGGCCGGCGGCGCCGTCGTGCGCGTCGAGGACGTGGGCATGACCCGCGCCCCCGTCTTCCGCACCTCGGGCATCGTCCAGACGCAGCAGTTCCTGCAGTGGATCAAGGACCACGAGGACGACCTGCGGCGCCTGACCGAGTCCACCAGCAAGTATCTGAAGCTGCTGGAGGTCCGCCCCTTCGCCTTCGGCACCACGGTGTTCCTGCGCTTCCGCTTCGACTCGGGCGACGCCATGGGCATGAACATGGTGACCATCGCCTGCGACCGGGCGGTCAACGAGCTCATCGAGCCGGCGACCGGCGTCGCTTGCGTCGCCCTGTCGGGCAACTACTGCGTCGACAAGAAGCCGGCGGCGATCAACTGGCAGGAGGGGCGGGGCAAGCGGATCTATGCCGAGGTGCTGGTCGAGGCGCCGACGCTCCACCGCTACCTCAAGACCACGGCCCGCGACCTCGCCGAGGTGCAGTACCGGAAGAACCTCCTGGGTTCCATCGCGGCCGGCTCCATGGGCTTCAATGCCCACTACGCCAACGTGCTCGCCGCCTTCTTCATCGCCACCGGGCAGGACCCGGCGCACGTGGTCGAGGGCTCGCTCGGCATCACCTGCATCGAGCCGCGGGGGCCGGACTCGGTCTTCGCCTCCATCTTCATGCCCGACGTGCCGCTCGGCGCGGTGGGCGGCGGCACCGCGCTGGACACCCAGCGCGAAGCCCTGGCCGTGCTCGGCGTCTCCCCCGATCCGGAGCGCCGCGGCGAGGCCGTGACGCGCCTCGCCGAGATCCTCGGCGCCGTGGTCCTCGCCGGCGAGCTGTCGCTGATGGCCGCCTTCACCTCCCAGGACCTGGCGCGTGCCCACGAGAAGCTGGGGCGCGGCGAGCTGCCCCCCCGTCCGATTCCGAGCTGAGGCCCACGCGGCCGGCCCTGCCGCCCTCATGGGGCGCGGGCCGGCCTCCCTCTCCCCGTGCTCCCCGTCTCCATCTCGACCCCCGGCAAGCTGATCCTCATGGGCGAGCACGCCGCCGTCTACGGCCGGCCCGCCCTGGTCGCGGCGATCGACCGCCGGCTGACGGCCCGCTTCTCGGCAGCCCCGCGGGACGTCCGCCTCGAGTTACCAGGTCTCG
The DNA here is from genome assembly GCA_035628695.1 of Thermoanaerobaculia bacterium. Taxonomy (GTDB): domain Bacteria; phylum Acidobacteriota; class Thermoanaerobaculia; order Multivoradales; family UBA5704; genus DASPJI01. The sequence goes on from DASPJI010000785.1 coordinate 4,377, forward strand.
GGCATGCCGAGGAGACCTCCTGGCCCGCCATCCTGGGATATGCTCGGGATGCCCGGCGGCGCTGGGACGAGTACGCCCGCGAGCCCGGATCCGAAGCCTTCGGGCGGGTGCGCGGCGAGGACCCGGCGCACGTGGTCAAGGTCGCCCTCGGGGAGGCCGCGGCGGCCCTGGGGGGGAAAGGCGGCCGGCCCGCTCTCACCCTCCGCGTCGACTCGGAGCTGCCCATCGGCTCCGGCTTCGGCAGCTCCGCGGCGTTGGCCGTCGCGGTGATCGGCGGCGCGCTGCTCGCGCTCGGGCCTGCTGCCGACGCGGCCGATCCGGCGACCGTCGAGCGCCTGGCGCTGGAGGTGGAGCGCCGCCAGCACGGCCAGCCCTCCGGGGTGGACGGCGCCACGGTCGTCCACGGCGGCGTGGTGTGGGCGCGGCGGCTGGGGGCAGACCGGTTGGAGCGGGAGCCGGTGGCGGTGCGCTCTCCCCTGCTCTCGCGCCTGCACGTCTTCGACACCGGCACGCCGCCGGAGTCCACGGGCGCGGTGGTGGCGGCGGTGCGCGACCGCCGGGACCGCGATCCCGGCCGGCACGAGCGCCTGCTCGACCGCATGGAGGCGGCGACCCGGGCCTTCCGCGAGGAACTGGCACGAGAGTTGGATGAGTCCGACCAGATAGTCCGTCTGCTGCAGGAGCAGGAGGCGTGCCTCGAGGAGTTGGGGGTCGTGCCACTGCCGATTCGTGAAGTCGTGAGACGCGTGGAAGCCGAAGGCGGAGCCGCCAAGATCTCCGGCGCCGGCTCACTCTCGGGACCGGGCGCGGGGTCGCTCCTGGTCTATCATTCCGATCGCGAACGCGTCGCGGGCTGGAAGTTCCTGCGGCCGTTCCGTTTCCATTCAGTCCAACTCGGAGCCCCGGGGTTCCGAAGGGAGGGTTGACGATGAGCAAGACCACCGTCGTCGCGCCGGCCAACATCGCCTTCGTCAAGTACTGGGGCGCCAGGGATACCGAGCGGGCCATTCCGTTCAACCGTTCGATCTCCATGACCCTCGAACGTTGCCACTCGGTGTGCACCGCCGAGGTGATCTCCGAGGAGCGGGACCAGGTCTGGCTGGCGGAGCCGGACGGCGGCTTCCGCGCGCCGGAGCCCGAGTTCGACCGCCGCGTCCGCGAGCACCTGGACCGCCTCCGGCAGTGGTCCGGCCGCAACGACCGGCTCTGGGTGGCGACCCGCAACAGCTTCCCCAGCGCCGCCGGCCTCGCCTCCTCCGCGTCCGGCTTCGCGGCCCTGACCATGGCCGCGGCCGGCGCCCTGGGCAAGGGGAACGCCCCCATCGAGCAGCTCTCCCGGCTCGCCCGCCTGAGCGGCTCCGGCTCGGCGGCCCGCTCAATCCTCGGCGGCTTCGTCGAGTGGCCGGCCCACAACGTCGACCTCAACGCCCCGGATGCCGACGAGAAGGCCTTCGCCTACCAGATCGCCGACGCCGACCATTGGGACCTGCGCGACGTCATCGCCGTGGTGGAGCTGGGCCCCAAGGTGGTCTCCTCGCTCGAAGGGCACCGCCGCGCCCCCACCAGCCCCTACTTCGAGAAGCGCCAGGAGATCCTCCCCGAGCGCACCCGCCTGGTGCGCGAGGCGATCGAGGAGCAGGACCTCGACACCCTCGGGCCGCTCATCGAGGAGGAGTCGATCGACCTCCACATGATCGCGATGACCTCGAAGCCGTCCATCTTCTACTGGAGCCCGGGCACGGTGGCGGTGCTCAAGGCGGTCTCCGAGCTGCGCCAGGAGGGGCTCTCCGCCTGGGCGACGCTGGACGCCGGAGCCAACGTCCACGTGATCTGCGACCCCGACTCGGAGCAGGACGTAGTGGACCGCCTGGAGAACCTGCCGGCGGTAGGTTTCCTCATCCGCGACGGCGTCGGCCCCGGCCCGGACCACGACGAAGAGCACCTCTTCTGAGATGACCGCCCGATGACCGCCGGCATCCTGATCAAGCTCGGCGGCAGCCTGCTGACGGAGAAATCCCGGCCCGAGACGCCGCGCACCGAGGTCATCGCCCGGCTCGCGGCGGAGATCGCCCGGGCCGCGGCGCGCGGCCCCGAGCGGCTGATCCTCGGCCACGGCAGCGGCTCCTTCGGCCACGTCGCCGCCAGCCGCTCGCGCCTCGCCGGCGGCCTGACGTCGGCGGACCAGCTCCCCGGCATCTCCGCCACCCAGCAGAGCGCCGCCGCCCTCCATCGCCTGGTGGTGGAGGCGCTCGCCGCAGCGGGCGCGACCCCCTACTCCATCGCCCCGTCGAGCTGTGTGGTGACGGCAGGCGGCCGGCCCGCCGCCTTCGCCGACGAGCCGCTCCTGCTGGCGCTCGAACGGGGGCTGCTGCCGGTGCTCTACGGCGACGTGGTGCTGGACCGGCAGCAGGGGGTCGCCATCTGCTCGACGGAGACGATCCTCGAGCTCCTCGCCCGGACGCTGCCGGCGCGCGGCGTGCCGGTGAGCCGGGCGATCTGGCTGGGCGAGACCGACGGCCTGTACGACGAGGCCGGCCGCACCATCCCCCGGGTCTCCGCGGCCACCTTCCAGGAGGCGGCGCGGGGCATCGGCGCCCCGGCGGGCACCGACGTGACCGGCGGCATGCGCCACCGCGTCGAGGCCGCCCTCGCGCTCGCCGGCCTGGGCATCCCGTCGCTCCTCGCCAACGGCCTCACCCCCGGCCTGCTGGAGCGGGCTCTGCGGGGAGAGGCGGTGCCGGGGACCGAAGTGGTCTGATATCCTCTGCCGCGTGTCGACAGCGGACGAGGCGGACGAGATGAGCGGGGAGGACTTGGAGCGGCTCCTGATCGCCACCAGCCGCACGTTCGCGCTCGCCATCCCGCTGCT
>DASPJI010000786.1:0-2257 GCA_035628695.1 Thermoanaerobaculia bacterium
CAACCACGTAGGCGATCCGGTCCTTGGGATAGGTGGGATCCAGTGGCACGTATGCCGAGCCGGACTTGAGGACTCCCAGAAGTGCCGCCACCATGGCGGCCGAGCGCTCCAGCGACACGCCTACCAGAGTCCCGGGCCCCGCTCCCAACCGCCGCAGGTGGTGGGCCAAGCGATTCGCCCGAGCTTCGAGATCGGCATAGGTCAGGTCTTCGCCCTCGAAGCTCAGGGCGAGGGCCTCCGGGGTGCGGCGCGCCTGCTCCTGGATCAGCTCGTGCACGCACCGGCCACCCTCCGGGAAGCCGATTTCCGTGTCGTTCCACTCCCCCAGGAGCTGGTGCCGTTCGGCCGCTGCCAGCAGGGGGATCTCCGGCAGCGGGCTCTCCGGCGCCGCCACCGCTCCCTCCAGCAGTGCCGCGAAGTGCCTCGCCAGCCGCTCCGCCGTGGCACCGTCGAAAAGATCCGTGTTGTGCTCCAGGGCACCGGTCAGCTCCTCGCCCAGAGGAGTGAGGGTCAGGGTCAGCTCGAACTTCGCGATCTCCGACTCCACCTCCAACGGTCTGAGCTCGAGCTCCCGCATCGGGGCTCCCCCTGCCGCGAGCGCCGGCGTATTCTGCACCATCAACATCACCTGGAACAGGGGGGAGTGCCCGAGCTCGCGTTCGGTCACCAGCTCCTCGACCAGCCGCTCGAACGGAACGTCCTGGTGGGCGTAGGCGTCCAGCGCCGTACGCCGCGCCTGGCGCAGCAGGCCCAGGAAGTCCGGGGCGCCCGTCAGCTCCACCCGCAGCGCCAGCGTGTTCACGAACAGTCCGATGAGACTCTCGGTCTCCCGCCGGTTCCGCCCGGCGATGGGCGAGCCCACGACCACGTCGTCCTGGCCGGAGTAGCGGCCGAGCAGAGCGGCGAACGCCGCCAGGAGGACCATGAACGGTGTCGCCCCCTCGCGCCGTGCCAGCGCCGACACCGAGCGCGCCAGTGCCGGGGTCAGGTCCAGCGGCCGGGAGTCTCCCCGGTGGGTCTCGACCACGGGGCGCGGCCGGTCCGTAGGCAGGATGAGGCGGGCCGGCGCACCGGCCAGCCGCTGCCGCCAATAGCCGAGCTGGGCCTCCAGCACGTTCCCCTGGAGCCAGGCTCGCTGCCACACCGCAAAGTCGGCGTACTGGACCGGCGGCTCCGGCACCTCGAGACCGCCATAGAGTGCCGTCAACTCGCGCAGGAAGATGCCCATGGACCAGCCGTCGGTGACGATGTGGTGCATGGTCACCAGCAGCGCGTGGTCGTCGCTCGCCAGACGCAGCAGGGCCGCGCGAACCAGTGGCCTCGTTCCCAGGTCGAACGGCCGTAGCGCCTCGGCCGTGGCCCGGCACACCAGCTCCGTCTCGCGTCGAGACTCCGGCAGCCCCGACAGATCCAACATCGCCAGGGGGAGCCGCACAGAGGGGGCGATCACCTGGATGGGCCGGCCCTCGCGCTCGGCGAAGGCGGTGCGGAGCGCCTCGTGGCGGCGCGCCACCTCCTCCAGAGCCTCCCCGAGCAGAGCGGGGCTCAGAAGGCCGGAGATGCGCACCGCCAGGGGCACGTTGTAGGCCGGGCTCCCCGGAGCGAGCCGCTCCAGGAACCAGAGCCGCTGCTGGGCGAAGGACAACGGCAAGCCGCCGTCTTCTCCGAGGGAGCGAGGGATCGGTACGATGGGCGGCGCCGGCACCGTGGACTCGCGCAGCCGCTCGAGCCGTCCGGCCAGCCCCGCCACCGTCGGCTCCTCGAACAGCTCCCGCAGCGGCAGCTCTACTCCGAAGACCTCGCGCACCCGCGAGGTCACCTGGGTGGCCAGCAGCGAGTGCCCGCCCAGATCGAAGAAGCCGTTCCGGACGCCGACCCGCTCATGCCGCAGCACCTCCGCGAAGATTCCCGCCAGCACCTCCTCGGTCAGGCTGCTCGGCGCTACGTAGGTCTCCAGCCGGTCGCGCTCATGCCGCGCCGGTGCGATCGCCGCCAGAGCCTTGCGGTCCAGCTTGCCGTTGGGGGTCAGCGGCAGGGAGTCGAGCCGTACGAAGACCGGCGGCACCATCGATTCGGGCAGGCGGCCGCGCAGCCAGCCCCGCAGCTCATCCGGGCCCACTTCGGAGCGCGATGCCAGGAACGCCACCAGATACGGCTCGCCGCGACGCTCTTCCCGCACCAGCACCGCCGCCTCTCGGACCTGCGGGTGAGCCGACAGCACCGCCTCGATCTCCCCCAGCTCGATACGCAGGCCGCG
>DASPJI010000787.1:0-11116 GCA_035628695.1 Thermoanaerobaculia bacterium
GCCGGCGCCGGGACGGTGGACGCCGAATGCCGTGACAAGCACTATGGCGGCTGCAGCCCCGAGGAGTGCCTCGACCTGCTGCGCCAGCTCGAAGGCGCCAGTGGGGAGGAGTACAGAAAACTGCGGGAGGACTACCGCCAAGAGTGCCAGCCGGTACCGGTGGACGAGTTGATCGACCGGTCTATCGCCGAGCGCGACCGGTACCGCGAGCTGCGGCGGGAGCTGGAGCAGGGTGAGCTCACCCCGGAGAAGGTGGTGATCGATCCCCCGGATCTGACCGGCGTGCCGCCGCGCGGGCTGTCCCCCCGGCAGGCGGCGCGCCTGGAGCAGGTGCGCCGCGAGGCCGAAGCGGACTACATCGACCTGGTGACGGCGCGGGAGGCGTTGCTCCAGGGAGGAGAGGCGGTGGCCGCGGCCCCGCCGCCGCCCTGCGACGCGCCGGCGGCCCTAGCGGGCCGCCTCACCCAGCGCCGGCGGCGGGCCTGCCACGACTGGGAGGCGGACTCTCTCCGCGTGTTCGCCTGTGAGCCCGATCCGGACGGCACTCCGGCCGCGGCTCTCTGCCCGCCCCGGCCCTCCGAGGCCGGTCGCTGCAAGCAGCTCTTCTCGGTGCCCGCGGAGTCGGACCTGCGCGTCATGGGGTGGGTGCCCCTCTGGCACTGGGAGACGGGCGGCGGCCCGGCGGAGGAGCTGGCGGTACCGGTCGCAGGAGCCCTGCTGCCGCCGTTGACTGTCTGGGAGGCGGCGGGCGGCGAGGGGGCGTGGCCGCTGGACGATTCCGCCCAAGCCGACCTGCGGGTCGTCGTCGCGACTTCCTCGGGACAGGTGCGCGTCCTGACTCCGGCGGGTGGAAGCTTCCCCGTCGCCGAATCGGCGGAGCGGCTGGGTCTGCCGTGCGAATGCCGGACGACAGGTGACCCTCTCGCCCCGCTACGCCTCACGCTTCTCGCTCGTCATCCCGAGACGCGGCTCCTCGGCGAGCCCGTTCCGGGCCCCGATGGCTGGATCGGAGAGTGTGCCGTCCGCGACGTTCCGGGCGGCATTCCGGACGTCCTCTGCTATCAGGCGCGGCGGCGCGAGGCGGCATCCGGAGGGCCTCTCCCCTCCACGGTCCGCGCTTGGCGGCCCCTGCGTGCCGCCTGGGCTGGGGTGGAGGCCGAAGACGCGCTGGCACGGCGGCTCCTCGCCGAGCCGGCCGGCGCCGGCGCACAGGCCCTGGTCCGCCATCTCCTGGCGCCGAACCCTCCAGACTCCGCGGACACCCCCCTGGCGCCGCTCGTGGTGGCGACGGCGGCCGGTGGGGAGGGGCTGCCTGCCGCTCTGCTCTGGACCGGCGCCGGCCTGCGCGTCCTCGACGCCGCGGGCGAGGCCCGCGACCTCGAGGGCGAGACCGGCCGGCGCTTGCGGCAGCTCCTCGAAACCCCGGGGGGCGAGGGCTCACCAGTGCGCCGGGTCCAACTCCTCGCCACCGGCGTCGCCCTGGCCGAGCCAGGGGCGAAGCTCCTCGCTTTGCGGCCCGAGCGCGGGCTCTGTTACCGCCCGGCCGGCGCCGCCGCCCGGGTCCTCTGCCTGCGCCCGTCCAGTGCCGAGGCCGGTGAGGCCGCCGAGCCGGAAAATTGGCAACCGTTCGCCGCGGAGAACCCGCTCGGTGAAGCGGCGGCCGTGAATCGGGTTGCTGACGCCGCGCCGGATCTCGCCCGCGCCCTGCTGGAGGCGGTCCTCGATCACTCCGAGGGGCGCCTCGCCGTGATCGACGTCCTCGGCGAGGGGGAGCGCCGGTCCGCGCTCCTGGCCGCCACTGGACCGGCCGGGAGTGGCGCCGTCCGCCTGGACAAGGTCTGGCTTGCCGCTGCCTCCGGCCGGCTTTCTGATGCCGTGCCGGTGGTCGCGTACGGCCGCCCGGAAGACCTGCCGGAGGTCTATCGCCGTCATCGCACCGGGCTGACCGAGCTCCTGACCCTTTCTGGAGCCGCTTCCGTACGGCGCCTTCTGGTGGGTCCGGTGACGCGCGAGCTCCGGCGGCTCGCCGTGGAGACCGACGGGCCGGGAGGTCTGAAGGTCTCGCTCTGGGCAGAGACCGGCGGGCCCTTCCGCAATGTCGACCTGGACTGCCTCCGGGGGCTTGTCAAGCCCTACCTCAAGCCGGCCCTGCTGGAGAAACTCGGCAGAGAAGAGCTCCTGGAGACGATCCTCTCGACGCTGCCCGGAGAGGACCGGCAGGGCTGGGAAATCAATCCATTCCAACTGCTCGCATCCTCCGGCTGCTGAGGACTGCGCACCGAAAGGGAAAGTGTCATGACCCGCAAACGAGACGCCGGCGCGCTACGATTCTTCGAGGTCCCGGGGGCCTACGGGGTTGCCGCGTTCCTCCTGGCCGGCCTGCTGACCGTCCTGACCTTCCACGGCCTCAATGTGGCGCTGGACCGATGGGTGGACAGGGAGTTGGACCAGGGGATCCAGATCAAAGTGGCACAGGGTCAGTCGATAGAAGAGGCGCGCTTCGAGGTTCTCCATGCGATGGCTCCGGCGATCTTCGAATGGCGGCAGCCTCTCACCGCCATCAACCACGCGAAGTTCCTGGAGGAACGCTTTGAGGCCTCCTTGTCGGGAGAGCGCTTCTCCCGCTCCTCTCTGGAGAGGGTGATCGTCTCCGTGGCCCAACATGCCTGCTGGGCTGGCAATCAGGAAACTTGCAGGAGCCTCGGGGAGACAGGGGATGCCTCCCCTGCCGTACCCTCACATCTGCGGTATCTGCGCTTCCTCAGCTTCCGACCTCAAGCGGAGCGGATCTCCGATCTGCAGCGGCGGCTCGAAGGCTATGAGCTCCATCCAGGTCTCTCACTCCTCGGCTTGCGGAAGGCCGTGGAGCCGGCTCCGTTCGCGGGCCGCATCTTCCGGGTCAAACGGGACGAGCCGATGCAGGAAAGGGCACGGCTGGAGACGCTGGAGTCATTCCTGGACGGCCTCACCGCGCGGCTCGCGCACGAGGCGTGGCTCCCCCGGCGCCTGATCCTGATGCTCAACGGCGAGATCCAATGGCTGACGCTGTTCACCGGGCTCTGGTGCCTTTTCCTGCTCGTCTGGCGCTGGAGGCGGGCGCGGAAGGGCCGGTGGCAGGTCGCGGCGTTCCGTAGGGACGGCGACATGACCCGGAGCAGTCTGCCGGCGCTCTGGATCGACGAGGGGCGCGCCCTCGTCGGCTCTGGTCTGCCGGAGCCGGAGGCCCGGGCGGAGCTCGCCTCCCGCTACGAGCGGGCGTTGGAGGTGCGCCATTACTCCGCCATCGACTGGCTGATCCTCATCGTGCCCATGCTGGGGTTCATCGGCACGATCGTCGGCATGACGCTGGCCATGGGCAACGCCGGGCAGGTGGTGGCCGCCGAGAGTCAGACGGACCTGCAGCGCGCCATGTCCAATCTCACCGGCTATCTCGGCACCGCCTTCGACACCACCCTCGTCGCCCTGGTGCTCTCCATCCTGCTGGAGGGCGTGCGGCGCTCTGTCGCTCGGAGGGAGTTCCAACTGGTCGAGCACCTGCGGCCGATCCGGTTCGACTCGTCCGAGGGGGCGAGCGACGAGGCTGCGCAGCCCAGACCGGTGGCGCAGGCGGGAGGTGGCTAGCATGTCCGGAAACCGAGGCGGCGACCACAACACGTTCCTCCAGGATCTGCTGAGCAACGCCCTCGCCGCCGTGATCGTCCTGACCCTGGTGGTGCTGGCGATCTCCAGCGCGGCAGGGGAACAAGCCCAGACGCGACAGCGCGAACGGGAGCGGTCGAGGGTGCAGCCGGTGCGGGGCTTCCGGATGGACCAGGCTCGGGTCGACCGGCGAGACGACACTCTCTCGGCCCTGCTCCTCCAGTTGGAGGTCCAGGGCGCAGGGAAAACGCCGGACCTCCAACTCGCCGGCGGAATCGCTCCCTACGGTCCTGCCGGTGAGGTCATGCACTGGCGCGGTGGGGAGGACGCTCGCCATCATCTCTTCGTGATTCCGGCGGCGCCGGAGAGCGGCGGTCCCCGGGAGTGGCAGGTGCGCATGGACGGCGCTTCCGGTCCGGTGTCGCTCCGCTGGCGGGTGGTGGCCGACGAGGTGGTGCTGCTCGCGGGCGAGCAGGAGATCGAGCCACACGGCGGCGGTCCCGAGGCCGTGCTCGCCGTCTGTCTCGGAGTGGCGGACGAGGTCGCGGTGGTGCCGGCAGGCTGGAACGCGCCCACGGCATGCCAGGGAGGTGTCTGACGTGAAAGGCGCCGGCGTCTTCGTGCTCGACGTGATCTCCAACACCCTGGGAGCCATGCTCCTTATCTTCCTCCTCGTCGCCCCCAAGCTGCTCGACCGTCCGCTGGAACGGCGTGAAGAAACCCTCCTCGTGCAGGCCCGTGCCGCGGACGGCCAGGCGGTCGTGCGGCTCTGGGTACAGCCTCCGGACTCGGCGGAACGTTTTTTCTGCGATCCGGCCGATCCGGCGAGAAGGGATGCCTTCGAGCTGACCACCGTCCCCCAGGTCTTCGCGCGCGCCGAGGAAGGCGTTGACAGAACAGGGGCCGGAGGCAACGAGAACGAAGAGGCCGGTGCCGGCCCTCCCGCCGCCCTGTGGCTCCGGCCGGCCGGCCCTGCCGGCAACCGCGACCGGCACGCATGCGCCATTCTGGTGCGCGACCCGGCACCGGGCTGCTGGAGCTACGGCGCGGTGTACTCGGACCACCCCCAACTCGAACAGGCTACGGAGATCGAAGTGGGCGTCTGGTCGAGCGGTGCCGGCCTGATCGCCGAGGGCGACTCCTCGTTCCGACCGGCAACGGCCGAGGAGGGCGCCATTTCCTGGCAGAGACGGAGCTTCGAGTTGCATCCCGGCACCGAGGTGACGGGCCGGATTGTTGCTGCGTTCCCGGGGGGGCAGGCGCCGGATTGCTGAGGCGCAAGCCAATGAACCGGTGCGTTCGGAAAGGAGAAGGAACATGAGAAATTCAGTCGGACGGAGCCTGCCCTGGCGCTGCATGGCGCTGGCCGTGGCGCTCTGGAGCGCTGGGGCCCAGGCCGCGCAGGCCCAGGGCGCCGACAAGGTGCTGCTACAGGTCCAGGCCTTCCACGAGGAGATGCGCGGGTCGGTGGCCGCCCTCGCTCGTAAGGTCAATGACCTCAAGGTCGAATTGCAGAGCACGCGTACCGCTATGGAGGGTCGGCTCGACGGGCTCAGATCTCCCGTGACCAGTATCCAGTCATCCCTCACCAGCCTCGGCGCCGCGCTTGGAGAGCTGGCCCGCGAGACGGCGGCGGTCAAGGCCCTGTTGGACCAGCCGGACGAAGGGGCACTGGCGCTGCTGGCCGGCCTTCGCACCGGGGTGGCCGGGGTCGAAGGCCGGGTCGGTGCCGTCGCGACGGCTGTCGAGTCGAACCGGTCCGCCCTCGCCGATGTCGGCAGTCGGGTAGCCGCCGTCGAGGAGAGCGTCCAGTTGCCGGCGGGGAGCGACGGGCCTCTAGGGGTGTTTCTCGCCGGATGGAAGGAGGAGAGCACGACTTCCCTGGACGGGCTGCGATCGTCCTCTGCTTCCGTAGGCGCACTGGTTCTGGACGAGACCCAGGGCTGGCAAGACCTCAGGCGCCGGGTGACAGCCCTGGAGACGACGTCCGCCGGGATTCAGCGAGAGTTGGAAGAGCAGGCGCGGCGCCAGGTCGAGCACCTGGACCGTATCCTGAGCGGCCTTGAAAGGATCGAGGGAGGAGTCGCCAGCGGGGAGGCGAGGATCGTGGAGTTCTCCGCTGACGCTGGAGAGCGTGGCGGCGCGCCGGGATTGGAGATGATGGTGGAGGCCGATGCCGTGGCGGCCGCCGGTGAACGAGCGACCATCGAGGTTCTGGTTTTCCACGGCGACGGCCGGCGCTTCGTTTATGACGGGCAAGAGGGCTACGGCGATGAAGCCGGCAATCTGATGGTGCGGGAGAGCCCTGGCGCGCCGCCGGATGGGCGGGTACGGGCCGATCTGTTCCTGCCCTTCCGCGTTTTCGGGGACACCCGCCCCGAACGTCTCGAGTTGCGGGCGCGCCTGCGCCGGGCCGATGGGACCGTGCTGGCCGGCCGCGCGCTCCTGTGGCGGGAGATGCCGGCCGCCAGCGGCAGATGAGGTGATGAAGTCCTTTCCCTTTGGAATCGAGGCAGTCATGCGGAGACGTGCAACAGGAGGTGTAATGCGGTGGGGATGGGTTGCAGGCACTGGCCTGATGTTGCTGGTTGGGCTGTCCGGGCCGGCCGTGTCGCAGGAAAATCTGCTCCATGAATTCCTGCAGTGCACAAAAGAGGCGCCGGTGGCCGATCGATCGCCGTGCAATTGGTTCACCGCCAAGGCGATCCAACGTCTCTGGGGCGTGAAGGACTTCCAGAGGGCTGGCAAACCCGGCGAGTACCTCACGGCCAATGAGATCGCCGACTTCGTCGCTGGCTCCCGGTGCTGGGAACGGCTGGGAACGGCAGCCGATGACGAGACCCTGGAGTTGGCAGCGCGCGAAGCCAATGCCGGCCTACCTGTTGTCGCCGTCTACAAGGCACAACCCCATGGCCATGTCGCGCTCGTCACTCGTGGGCCAGTGCAACACTCCGGCACCTGGAAATCCAACGTGCCGATGTCGGCTTCGTTCCTGTTGGACGATCCCCAAGCTTCCTATGTCAGCGGACCGCTTTCCAAGGCATTCGGCCCGGCGAAGCGTCCGGCGGTGGCGCTCTATGCGCGGACGCGGTTCGCGCCCGAGTGCGGCTAGATCACGGCGGAGGCGGACAGCGGCGCATCGAGCCTTTGCCCGTCAGGGGCGGGCTGTTCCAGGTGAGTCAGAGCGCGGCCCAGGGAGGGGGCCGGCGCCGTCAGCCTGGAGCGCGCCGGCGCCATGCTCGACGAGCGCGTCTCCGAAGTCACCGAGTAGAGTCCGGCGCCACCGGCGGGCCTCCCGCCGGTGGCGCTCCATTTCTCTGCTACCTTTCTCTCCACTTTTCAAAGGAGAGAGAGCATGCTCACGACCCGCCACCTCGCCCGGACGTTCCTTCGTCTGACGCTGCCCGTCGCCGTCCTCGCCGTCGCCTTACTGGGCGCTCCGGCGCAGGCCGATCCCCAGACCTCTTGCGTCTATGGCTTCCACGACCAGTACTTCGACGAATTCGGCAATCTCTGCGCCAGCGGCGACACCTGTAGCGGCTCTAAACCCCGTGGCTGCTACCTAGACTTCTCGTACGTCTCCTGGCAGCAGGACGTGATCCTCTGCTACTGCGACTGAGGAGGAGGCCTGCCGGGGCTGTGGAGGTTTAGCGCTGAAATGAAATCCATGCCTCTGACATACTGGGTGGGGGCTGCTGAGCCTCAGAACCAGAATAGGAAGGAACGGATTCATGAGGACCTTCGGCTCGATCGCGTTGGCTTTGGCGCTGGGCGCCAGCCCGGTGTTGGCCCAGGCTCCCACCACGCGCGCCTTCACCGTCACATCCGCGGATGGCAAGCCAGTCAACGCCCAGGCCGACCTTCCCGCCTTCTCCCCGTCCGTCGTCGTCATCCTGGTCGGCGGGACGGGCCTGCGCGACCGTGATGAGAGCATCGGCAAGTCGGGTACGGCGCGCGACCTGGTGTTTGCCGATCTCGCGCGACGCATGAACAAGCGCGGCGTCGCCGCGGTGCGGTACGACAAGCGCGGCATTCGCCACGGCGCGCTGCCGATGGACAGGTTCGACCGCGCCGCCGCAGCCACCGCGACGGTCGAGACCATGCGCTGGAACTTTGCGCACCAATCAGAGTGCGATGCTCGAGCAAGTGCGCGCTCAGGTGATGGCGATGCCCGGCACCGCGCCCTATCCTGACGCCAAAACGGCGATGGCGGCCTACTCCTGGTGGAAGAGCTGGTTCACTGATGACATATCCATTGCCACGCGCCTGGCGGCTTGGCAGACGCCGATGAGCTTCCACTACGGCACGCTCGATTCGCAGGCCAATGCGGACCGCCAACGCGCCGCGGCAGGACCCATTGCCTCACGCGCCCGCTTCACGATCCACCCCGACCGCGGCCACACGCTAGGCCCCCATGTGCTGCTCGGCCCGATCGATGAGGCGATCGCCGACAAGATCGCGGATGAAGTCGCGGCGGTCCGCTGCGGCCAGTGACGGGCGCCGCTGCTTCGAAGGGCTGTAGAATCGAGCCCATGAAGGAGGTGGGCTCCCGGGAGCAGCCCGGGCAAGCGGAGCGCCTTCGCCGGCAGCTTCTCCCGCTGAAGAGGCCGGATCCTCCGATGCCGAGAGCCTCGTGGCGGCTGTTGTTCGTCCTGCTCGCGGGGCTCTTCGCGTTTCCGAGTCTCGCCCAGGAGGCTCCCGCTCCTCCTGGTGATCCACCCGTTTCCACGGAGGCGGCCAACAAGGCCCTGGTCCGCCGCTACGTCGACGAGGTGCTCTCGGCCGGGAAGCTCGAGCTTCTCGACGAGATGGTGGCGCCGGAGTACGTCGACCGCACCCCCGGCGTCCCGGACCGGGGGCGCGGCCCGGCGGCGCTGCGCGCGGCGCAGCAGCAGATGCGCCGCCTTTTCTCCCAAATCCGGTACACTCTCGAATCCCTCGTTGCCGAAGGGGACGAGGTGGCGGCCCGCTACACCGTCCGCGCGATCCGCCCCGGAGAGGGTGCCGACGCTGGACGGACGGTGACCGTGACCGGCATCACGCTCTTCCGGATCGTGGACGGTAGGATCCGGGAGACCTGGATCGTGAACGACCAGCTCGGCATGTTCCAGCAGCTCGGCTACCGGCTGCAGGAGCCCGAAGCGAAGAACGAGCCAACGCCATGAACGCACGCCAGCTCCTCCTCGCCCTCCTTGCCGTCCCTGCCGTCCTGACGGTCCTGGCCACGGGCTGCCGCACCGCCGGCGTCCCCGCTCCGGAGGGGGCGCCGCCCGGCATGGAGACCACCGCTCCGGCGCTCCTCGCCACCCGCGAGCCGGAGGTGGCGTGGCGGACGAAGAGCCTGGTCAAGGCCGACCTCGACGGCGACGGCAAGGAGGACTACGCGCTCGGCGGGGTGAAGGGGGACCGTTACGTCCTCGGCATCGTCCAGGGGCCTCCGGGCTCGGGCTCCCGTCACTGGACTCTGGACTTCGGCGTCGCCGAGGAGGACCAGGAGTCCCTCTGCTCGCTCCAGGCGCAGCTCGCCGTCGAGGATCTGGACCGTAAAGGCAGCGAGGGGGAGATGGCGGCCAACGCCAAGGGCTTGAGGCTCCACGACGACCGCTGCGACGCCTTTCATATCTTCTGGAACACTCGCGAGAAGCGCTACGAGTGGTGGCGGCTCTGACTGAGGGGAGAGGTGGCGCGGGCATGCGGGAGCTGCTCGGCGGGATCATCGACTGCAGCCGCGACCTGATCGCCGCGCTGGACCTCGAGCTCCGCCTCACCGCTCTCAACCGTGCCTACCGGCAGGAGTCCCAACGGCTCTTCGGCTGCGACCTCGCGGTCGGCGACAGCCTGCTGGAGGCGCTGAGCCACCGGCCGGAGGACCAGGAGAACGCCCGCCGGCTCTGGGGCCGCGCACTGAGCGGCGAGAGCTTCTCCGAGGAGCTGCGCTTCGCCGAGCCCGGAGGCGGCCACCGGTTCTTCGAGGCGGTTTACACCCCCCTCCGCGACACCGCCGGCCGGGTGGTGGGCGCCTGCCACGTCGTCCGCGACGTGACCGCCGACCGCCAGGCCGAGGCCGTGCGCCGCAAGCTGGAGCTGCTCGACCGGCTGGAGCAGGGGACGCGCGAGCTCTCCGATCCGGTGGAGATCATGGCCGTGGTCACGCGCGAGGTGGCGCGCCATCTCGGCGCCTCGCGGTGCGCCTACGCCGACGTGGAGAGCGACTCCGACGGTTTCACCATCCCCCAGGACTACAGCGAAGGGGTTCCGACGAGCGCCGGCGACTACCGGCTCTCCCTCTTCGGACCGCGGGCGGTGGCCGACCTGCGCGGCGGCCGGACCCTGGTCCTGCGCGACGTGGAGGGTGAGCTGGCGCCGGGCGAGGGGCCGGAGATGTTCGGGGAGCTGGAGATCCGGGCGATCATCTGCTGCCCGCTGGTCAAGGAGGGGCGGCTGGTGGCGATGATGGCCGTGCACCAGACGGCGCCGCGGGACTGGACGGCGGACGAGGTGGCGCTGGTCGAGACCATGGTCGAGCGCTCGTGGGCCTACATCGAGCGCGCCCGCGCCCAGCGGGTGCTGCAGCAGGCCAAGGACGCCGCGGAGGAGGCGAGCCGCGCCAAGGACCAGTTCCTGGCGGTCCTGAGCCACGAGCTGCGCACGCCGCTGACGCCGGTCCTGGCCGCGGCCCAGCTCCTGGAGATGGACCGCGACCTGCCCGCCCGGCACCGCGACTCCCTGGCCATGATCCGCCGCAACGTCCAGCTCGAGGCGCGGCTGATCGATGACCTGCTCGACCTGACCCGCATCGCCCGAGGCAAGCTGGAGCTGCAGCTCGCCTCCGTCGACGTCCACGAGAAGATCCGCTTGGTGGTGCGGATGCTGGAGGCCGAGGCCGCGGCCAAGCCGGTGAGCGTGGCGGTCCACCTCGAGGCGGCCCGGCCGCTGGTCACCGGGGACGCGGCGCGGATCCAGCAGGTGCTCTGGAACCTGATCAAGAACTCGGTCAAGTTCACCCCGCCGGAGGGCGGCGTCCAGATCCGCACCTGGGATTCACCGGAGGGGCGGCTGCGGGTGGAGGTCCGGGACACCGGCGTCGGCATCGACCCGGAGGTGCTCCCCCGCATCTTCGACGCCTTCGAGCAGGGGGGCAGCTCGGTGACCCGCCAGTTCGGCGGCCTCGGTCTGGGGCTGGCGATCAGCAAATCGCTGGTGGACCTGCACGGCGGCACCCTGACGGCGGCGAGCGAGGGTCCCGGCCGGGGTGCGACGTTCACCCTGGAGCTGCCGGCGCTGATCCCGGACGCGACGACCGCCGCCGGCGCCGCGGCCGCCGCGCCGGCGCCGCCGGAGAACCGGGGCGCGCGCCTCCTGCTGGTGGAGGACCACCTCGACACCGCCGACGCCATGGCCCGGCTGCTGGGGAGCTTCGGCTACGACGTGCGCGTCGCGGGGACCGTCGCCTCGGCATTGGAGGCGGCGGAGTCCG
>DASPJI010000788.1:0-3893 GCA_035628695.1 Thermoanaerobaculia bacterium
CTCGCCATCGAGGCGCTCCCGCCAGTACCGCCAGGACCGCTCACCCGCCGCGCTGGCGAGATGCCGCTCCTGCCAGCGGACGAACGCGGGGTAGCCCCAGGAGAGGGGAGGCAGCGACGCGGGCTCGCCTCCGGTCTCAGCCAGGTAGAGCCGGTCCAGGTCGCGGAGCAGGACGGTCATGGAGGTGAAGTCGGCGGCGATGTGGTGGATCACCCATAGCAGGACGTGGCGGTCCGGCGCCGTCTCCCAGACCCGCACCCGCAACACCGGCTCGCCCGCGAGGTCGAACGGCCGGAAGGCCTCGGCGCGGAGCCGCGGCCGGAGCTCCTCCACCATGGCTCCGGGAGCGCGCTCGATCCGGAAGTCGAGCCCCGCCCCCCTCCGCAGGCGCTGGAAAGGCTCCCCCCGAAGCTCGCCGAACGCCACGCGCAGCGACGCGTGGCGGGTCACCAGCGCCTCCAGCGCGCGGCGGAGGGCGGCGACGTCCAGCTGCGAGCGGATCACCACCGCCGCGGCGAGGTTGTAGGCCGCGCTCTCCGGCTCGCGGCGCTGGAGGAACCAGAGGGCCCGCTGCCCCCAGGAGAGCGGGGATTCTTCGCCGGGAGCCGCCGCCAGGGCCTCGTCTTCGGCGCCGCCGTCAGGTCTCCGGCCGCGGCCCGCCAGGAGGTCCGCGGCGAGCCCCTCCAGGCTGATTCCCTGGAGCAGGTCCGGCAGCGCCACGCGCAGGCCGGTCCGCGCCTCGACCTCCTGCTCGAGCGCCGCGGCCGAGAGGGAATCGAGGCCGAGAGCGGTGAGCGGCCGGGAGGGATCCACGCTCGCCAGAGGCAGCGAGAGCGCGCGGGCGGCGGCGGCGCGCAGCAGCTCGGCGAAGGCGGCGGCCCGCTGCTCCGGCGGCAGCGCCGTCAGGCCGTCGAGGCCGAACCAGGGCTCGCCGGGCTCCTCCGCTTCCGCGGCGGCACCTGCCGGAACGTTGCGCACGACGACCGGCAGACGGCCCTCAAGATAAGCGGTGCGGCAGGCGCGGCGCTGGACCTTGCCGCTCGAGGTCTTGAGCACGCCGCCGGCACGGAGCAGGACGACCTCGTGGACCCGCGCCTCGTGCTCGCGGGCGACCGCGTCACGGACCGCCTCGGCGATGGCATCGAATCCCGTGGCATGGCGGTCCACCTCCTGGAGCACCACCAGCCGCTCCTCGCCATCCATCTCCACCGCGAAGCTGGCGCCACAGCCGGGCCGTAGCGCCGGGTGGCTGCGTTCCACCGTGAGCTCGATGTCCTGGGGGTAATGGTTGCGGCCCCGCAGGATGATGAGGTCCTTGAGCCGGCCGGTGACGAACAGCTCGCCGCCGTCGACGAACCCCAGGTCGCCGGTGCGCAGGAAGGGCCCGTTGTCTCCGGCGGCGCCGGCGAGCATGGCGCGGAAGGTGTCCGCGGTCTCCTCTGGCCGGTTCCAATAGCCGGCGGCGACGCTGGGGCCCGCGATCCAGATCTCCCCCTCCTCGCCCGGCGCGCGCTCGGCCCCGCTCTCCGGGTCGACGATCGCCAGGCGCTGGCCGTCCCAGGCGGTGCCATAGGCCACCGGGCGCCGGGTTTCCCCGTCGCTGGAAGCGCTGGCAGATCCGGCGACGAACAGGGTCGCTTCGGCGAGCCCGTAACAGGGATAGAACGCCTGGCGCCGGAAGCCACTGGGGGCGAACGCCTCGGCGAAGCGTTCGAGCGTCTCACGGCGGACCGGCTCGGCGCCGTTGAAAGCGACGCTCCAGGAGCTCAGGTCGAGCTCCGCCGCCTGCTCACGGCTCACCTTGCGGGTACAGAGGTCGTAGGCGAAGTTCGGGCCGCCGCTGGTCGTCGCCCGGTAGCGCGAGATGGCGCGCAGCCAGCGGACCGGTTGCTGCAGGAACGCCACCGGTGACATGAGGATGCAGTGCGCCCCCGTGTAGAGCGGCTGCAGCACGGTGCCGATGAGCCCCATGTCGTGGTGGAGCGGCAGCCAGCCCACGACGACCGAGTCCTCCGTCTGGCCGAAGGCCTGCTGGATGATCCGCTCGTTGTGAAGCAGGTTGCCGTGGCTCACCATCACGCCCTTGGGCGAGCTGGTCGAGCCGGAGGTGTATTGCAGGAAGGCGAGCGAGTCGCCGGTGGGGGCGGTCTCCCGCAGCCGGCCGGCATCGTGCCCGGCCAGCTCCTCCACCGACAGCCAGACGGCGCCCTCGAGGCCCGGCACCCCGGTCAGGGCCGGACGGACCTTCGGCAGCAGCGCGGCTGTGGTCAGCACGACCCGCAGCGCGGCGTCGGCGGCGATGACCCGCAGGCGGGGGTCGGGCTGGCGCCGCGGCGGCGGAAAAGCGGGCACGGCGATCAGGCCAGCCTGGAGACAGCCGAGGAAGGCGGTGATGAAGTCGGGCCCGGAGGGCAGCAGCAGGAGCACCCGGTCGCCGCTCCCGGCGTGGGCCTGCAGGGCGGCGGCGATGGCGCGCGTCCGGCGGTCGAGCGCGCCGAAGGTCAGGCCGGCCGTTTCGGTCTCGCCGTCCTGCAGGAACGTGTAGACCTGCCGGTCGGGCTGACGGTGCGCGCGCTCCGCGAGCACTTCGACGATCGTGCGCGGGGCCGGCTGCTGCTGTTCCATCCGTTGGCTCCTAATCCCGGGCTGACATCGGGCTCACCCGGGTGGCCCTTCTGGCGGGGAAATAGCTCGCCGCCGCCGCCGTCGCGATCAACAAGAGAGACGTCATCGAATAGGTCACGAGGTCGGTGGCGCTGATCCCGAAGAGCAGATTGCCGAGGAGCTTCGTCGCCCAGTAGGCCAGGGCCAGGCCGGCCGCGATCCCAACCAGCGCCAGGACGAGCCCTTCGCCGACCACCAGGTTGAAGATGTCCCATCGCCGGGCACCGAGGGCCATGCGCACGCCGATCTCGCGGCTGCGCTGGGTCACCGAATGGGCGATGACGCTGTACATACCGACCGCCGCCAGGAAGAGGGCCAGGACCGCCAGGCTCAGCAGCAGGGACATGGAGAGCCGGCGCTTGGCCAGCGAGCCGGCGAGCCGGTCGGTCATCGTCTGGACGTCGAAGATCGGCAGCTCCGCGTCGAGCTTCCTGACCAGGTCGCGGACCGGACCGACCAGAGTGTTGGGATCCCCGTCGGTTCGGATGACCAGGAAGGCCGCCTGGGACGGGATCCGCGCGAAGGGTACGTAGAGCTGCTCCCGCGAGGACGAGTCCAGGCTGGAGTACTTGACGTGGCCGACCATACCGACCACGGTCCGCCAGGGGGTATCCGGGCTCCGGTTGAACTTGATCCGCTTGCCGATCGGGCTCTCGCCGGGCCAGGTGCGGCGGGCGAGCTCCTCGTCGACGATCACCACGCCACCCGCCGCGCCGCGCCCTTCGATACCGTCCTGGGGCTCGAAATGCCTCCCCTGGAGCAGGGGGATCCCGAGGGCTCGGAAGTAGTCCGGGCTGATGAGCCCCAGATCAGCTTCCGGGACCACTTCGCCCACGGCCGGTATCTGCCCCTCGACGAAATAGGAGCTGGTCACGTCGACGCCGCTCAGCGGCAGGTTGTTGACGAAGCCGACATGGCGAACCCCGGGCAGGCCGGCCGCCTCCTCCGCGAGCCGCTGAAAGAAGGCGATCACCTCCGGGTCCCCGTACTTGGGCACCGGCAGGGCGACCTGCAAGGTCAGCGTGCTCTCCGGAGTGAAGCCGGGATCGACGTTCCGGAGGTGGTCGAACGTGCGGGCCAGCAGGCCGGCGCCGATGACCAGCACGAAGGCGAGCGCCGTCTCGAACACCACCAGCAGGCGGCGGACCCGCTTCCGACCGCGTCCGCCCACCGATTTCTCCCCCTCGTCCTTGAGCGCTTCGGTCAGGCTCAGCTTCGAGCTCTGCACC
>DASPJI010000789.1:0-4343 GCA_035628695.1 Thermoanaerobaculia bacterium
GTAGGCGTGGAACGAGCCGTCCGTGAGCCGCACGTGGTTCGGGCGATTCTTGTACTCCCCTTTGGGCAGCGCCTGCTCCTGCCACCCCACCTCGGTCAGCACCCGGTATCTCTCCTGCGGCGCGCACAGCTTCTCGTGGAGGGCCCGGATCCAGACCTCGGTGACCGGCAGGCTGCGGGTCACGGCGTCCAGGACCAGCTCGTAGGCTTCGAGCTGCGCCTCGAAGAAGGCGCGCACGCCCGCCCCCCGCTCCTCGATGGCGTGCTCCCAGGCGAGACCCTGGACGGCCACGGTCATCGTGAAGCCCCGGTCGACGCTGTAGAGCCCCTCGATGGCCCCGGTGTCGAGGGCGGCGGCGCGGATGACCACGTCGAGCGCTCGCCTTAACGATTCCGGCGTCGCCTCCCGCCGCCGCTCCTCCAGCCGGGCGGCGAACCGGTCCCAGAGCGCCACGTCCTCGGGGGTGAGCCCCTGCCACTCCGCGAAGTCCGGGAACCCCCGGTAGAGAAGGTCCGCCGCCCGCGGATCCGCTGATTCGCTCAAGGTGTCTCCTCCGTCCACCGCTGAGTATACGAGTTCTCCCCCTTCACCGCCCCCTTGGGTTCTGATAGACTTCTCCCCCGCCGCAACTTCCTCTGGAGGAGAGATGCCTGGCCAAGGGTCCGCAGGGAACGTAATCGCCGCGCTGTGCAGCTTCTTCATCCCCGGTCTGGGACAACTGCTCCAGGGCCGGGTGCTCATGGCCATCGTGCACTTCGTGCTGG
Source organism: Thermoanaerobaculia bacterium (assembly GCA_035628695.1). Classification (GTDB taxonomy): domain Bacteria; phylum Acidobacteriota; class Thermoanaerobaculia; order Multivoradales; family UBA5704; genus DASPJI01. Next base: position 765 of record DASPJI010000789.1, read on the forward strand.
CCGCCGTGCTCTGGATCTTCCTGCTGGGCTGGGCCATCCACCTCTGGTCCATCATCGACGCGGCCATCTGGAAGCCCAAATCCTGACGACGTCACCATGACCGATACGAACGAGACCGAGACCGAGCAGCAGCACCCGGACGCCGAGACCCTCGCCCGCTATACCCGCGGCGAGCTGTCCCGCGACGAGAGCCGTGAGCTGGAGCGGCACCTGATGACCTGCATCGACTGCCAGAGCCAGGTCGACCAGACTGCCAGCGCCGGCGTGCAATGGAAGGCCCACCGCTTCGGCAAGAACCTGAAGAAGACCCGCAAGGCCCAGGAGGAGCAGGCGCGGCGCGACCAGGCGGAGGAGGAGCGCCGGGACCAACTCCGCGGCGTCATCCGCTCGCTGAGCAGCATCATCGGCAACCTGGGCGAGCAGGAGGCGCGCGAGCTGCTCGCCGAGTCCCAGGTCGGACGCCGGAAGCTGCTCCAGCGCCAGGACCGCTTCCACACCGCCCACCTGTGCGAGCTGCTGCTCGAACGCTGCCGCCGCGCCTGGCTCGAGCAGCCGGACGCCGCCGTGGAGCTGGCCAAGCTCGCCGCCCTCATCGCCGGCCGGCTCTCCTTCGAGCACTACGGCGCGCGGCAGGTGCGCAACCTCAAGTCCATGGCCTGGATGCACGTCGGCAACTCCTTCCGCGTCGCCCGCGCTGCCGACATCGCGGTTGCGGAGGACGGAGAGGAGTGGGAGACCGGGGAGATGGAGGAGGAGGAGTACCCGGAGATCGAGACCCCGGAGTACGCGGTGGCCGAGCCGTCCGGCGACACGCCGGAGGTCTCCCCGAAGGCCACCGCCGAAGCCGAGGCCGCCTTCTTCGAGGTCCGCGACCTCTTCCTCGAGCGCGGCATGGGCTTCGACGCGGCTCTGGTGACGATGGAGCTGGCGGCGGTCTATCAGCGGCAGGGGCACGGCGACTTCATCCCCAGCCTCGCCGCCGAGGCGATCCCCCTCTTCGAGCAGGCCGAGGAGCGCGGCGTCCCCTCCTACACCACCGACGCCCTCCGCTTCCTGCGCGACACCGCCGCAGCCGGCAAGCTCACCCCCGAGGGGCTCACCAAGATGCACACCCTGCTGCAGCGGCGGCGCAACGACCCCGAGTTCCGGTTCAAGGACAAGGAGAAGGCGCCGTAGAGGGACCCGGCACCGTCGGCGGCACGGGCGCCGGCACCTCTCCCGGCTGCCAGTTGCCGCGCTGGCGCACCCACCCGCCGCAGTCGGGGAGGGGGCGGTCGCTCGCCACCGGCGGCTGATCCCGCTCGCGCGAGAAGTCGTAGGCGAGCGGTCCGGAGCTCTGCCCGAACCTCTGGATGGAGCCCTGGTGCCGCCAGGCCACCCGCGGGCCGCGCAGCACCTGCAGCTCGTAGGCAAGCGGCGTCTCCGCCGCGAGCAGCGAGTTGGTGTAGACCCAGAAGACGTAGCGGCCCGCCGGCGCGGTGCCCGGCGGCCAGAAGACGTTCTCGATCGGCTGGTCGCAGATCTGGTCCGTGCCGGCGTTGCAGTCGACGTCCAGGAAGCCGCCGCTCCCCGACTCCGGCTGCGCGAAGTAGATGCAGCCGCCTGCCGGGTCCTCCACGAAGAGGTCGAGGTCGGACATGCCGTTCCACAGCAGACGGAACGCCACGTCCCCCGTGCCCGCCTGCCGGTGCGCCGAGCAGGAGAGCCCCAGGCAGGCGGCGATCAGCACCGGAACCGTCAGCACCCTCTTCATCCCCGTCGTCTTCATCCCCTTCGTCATGGCTCCCTCCCTCTCTCCCCCTTGAGACGGCCCGAACGCGCCGAAGGTTCCCGGACGGGATTCTCTGCTACACTCTGGCACACCTCGTGCAGTACAGGGTCTGTGTCACGACTTCTTCCGCGATGTTGACGGAGGAAAAGCACAGGAGATTCCAAAGTGTCAAAGCGACTGCTGCTTCCGCTGCTGCTGATCACTGTAGGAACAGGGTGCCAGACGACGGGCTCCTCGGGTCCGGCGTCGCGGGTCGCCTACTTCCCGCAGCTCCGGCCCACCCCGGCGGAGGCCGAGCTGTCGCAGTCCCAGAGCGGAGGGGGCGTCGAAGGGACCCTGACGCTGGCCGGCGGCTGCCTGCGGTTGGCCAACGGCGAGGGTGACTACCTGGTGATCTGGCCGTCCCGGGTGCGCCTCGACCATGTCGGCGGCGGCATCCGGGTGATCGACGAGACGAGCGGCCGGATGGCCCGTCTCGGCGGCACGGTGCGGCTGGCCGGCAGCCCGATCGAGACGCCGTCGCCGATCCTGAGCGAGCTCCGCCAGCCCCTCCCCGCCTGCTCCGGCCCGATGCTGCTCGCCACCGGCATCACCCAGGGCGACGACCTGCCGCGCAACAGCCAGCGGCTGGCCGCGGACGGCCGGCGCCGCGGCGCCCCCGACACCGGCGATGCCGGCGATGCCGGCGACATTGCCGGCATCGCCAAGACGATCCGTACTCCCGGGCTCCGCTAGTCCGCCAGCAGGAGGTTCCGACTCACCTAGGAAAAGGGCCGGCCCCCTCGGGGGGGACCGGCCCTTTTCTCTTCAGCCAGGTGCCGCGTCCTACCAGCCGCACTTCCTTCCCTTGTTCTGCTGGTCGAGCCAGGTCTTCAAGGGGGCGAAGTAGTCGAGGATGGCGGTGGCGTCCATCTGCTCCTGGCCGGTGGCGGCCTTCAGCGCCTCGGGCCAGGGACGGCTCGCGCCCATCTCCAGCATGTTGGCCAGACGCTCGCCCGCGGCCTTGTTGCCGGCCGCCTCGCACAGCCCGCGGTGGAGCTGGAACTGCAGGATGTGGGCGAGGAAGTAGCGAGTGTAGGGCGTGTTGCCCGGCACGTGATACTTCGCGCCCGGATCGAAATGCTCCTCCGTGCGCGCCACCGGCGCCGTCACGCCCTGGTACCTCTCGCGCAGGTCCCACCACCCCTTGTTGTACTCGGTCGGCTTGATCTCCCCCGAGAACACCTTCCAGCGCCACTGGTCGATGAGCAGGCCGAAGGGCAGGAAGGCCACCTTGTCCAGCGCCTGCCGCATCAGCAGGCCCAGGTCCGCGGACGCCGGGGGGACCGTGTCGATCAGGCCGACCTGCTTCAGGTAGTCGGGCGTGATCGACAGCGCGATGGTGTCGCCCACCGCCTCGTGGAAGCCGTCGTTGGCGCTGTCCTGGTAGAGCGGGGGGAGCTGGTTGTAGGCGCGCTGGTAGAAGTTGTGGCCCAGCTCGTGGTGGATGGTGCGGAAATCCTCACCGTTGACCTGGATGCACATCTTGATCCGCAGGTCGTCCTTGTAGTCGATGTTCCACGCGCTGGCGTGGCAGACCACGTTGCGGTCCTCCGGCTGGACGAAGAGGGAGCGCTCCCAGAAGGTCTCGGGCAGCGGCTCGAAGCCGAGGGAGGTGAAGAACCGCTCGCCGTAGCGCACCATCTCCAGGTGATCCAGGTTCTTCGCCTTGAGCCGCTCGGTCAGGTCGAAGCCGGGGTCGGCCTGGGGCGGGGCCACCAGGTCGTAGATGTTGTCCCAGCTCTGCGCCCACATGTTGCCGAGGAGGT
>DASPJI010000790.1:0-2478 GCA_035628695.1 Thermoanaerobaculia bacterium
ATCCGGGCTCGAGCTGATCGATGAGCCAGAGCCGCTGCTGTCCGAAGGAGAGGGGCATCTCACCCTTGCGGGGCCGTGGCAGCCGCTCGATCGCCGGAGGCCGCCGCCGGCCCGGACCGGCCGCGGCGACCCGCTCCGCCAGACCCGCCACGGTGGGCGCCTCGAAAAGGGCCTGGAGAGGCAACTCCACCCCCAGCACGGCCTCGACCCGCGACATCACCTGGGTCGCCATGAGGGAGTGCCCGCCGAGGTCGAAAAATTGGCCGTCCGCCCCCACGCGGTCGCGGCCCAGCACCTCGGCGAAGATGCCCGCGACCAGCTCCTCCAGGGGATTGGCCGGGGGCCAGCCCCCTCCGTCTCCGGCATCCCCGGGGGCGCCTGCCCCTCCCGTCAGGAGGTCCGTCAGCGCCCGGCGATCGACCTTGCCGGCAGAGGTCCTGGGCAGTCCGGGCAGGACCGCGATCTCGGCAGGCACCATATGAGAAGGTAGGCGCGCCTCCAGGTACGCCCGCAGCTCCTGCCGCAGACCGAGCGCCTGCGTCGCGGCCGTGACGCAGGCGACGAGCCGCCGGCCCGCCGGCCCGTCGTCGCGGACCACCACCGCGGACTCCTCCACGGCCGGATGCGCCGCCAGCACCGCCTCGACCTCCCCGGGCTCGACGCGATGACCGCGGATCTTCACCTGGGTATCGCGCCGCCCGAGGAATTCGATCTCGCCCGTGGACAGAAGGCGTCCCAGGTCGCCGGTGCGGTAGAGCCGGCCGCCCGGCTGCTCGCCGAAAGAATCGGGCACGAAGCGCTCCGCCGTGAGGTCCGGCCGCCCCAGGTACCCGCGAGCCACCCCGGCGCCGCCCAGGGCCAGCTCCCCGGTCACCCCGACGGGCACCGGCTCTCCCCCTTCATCTACAAGGTGGACATGAACACCGTCGATCGGCCGTCCGATGGGCAGCCGGTCCCGTCCGGGTAGGTGCAAAACCGCGGTGGCGCAGACCGTGCCCTCGGTCGGGCCGTAGGCGTTCCATAGCCGCCGTCCCATTCCCCAGCGGTCGGCCAGCTCGGGCGGACAGGCCTCGCCGGCGACGATCAGAGTCCGCAGCGCTGGCAGCTCGGCCGGCGGCAGCACCGCCAGGGCCGGCGGCGTCAGGGTCAGGACGGAGATCGCCTCCGCTTCCAGCCAGGCGGCGAGGCCGGGGCCGGGCCTCAGCGCCTCGCGGTCCTCCAGCACCAGGCAGGCGCCCGACGTCAGCGCCATGAAGATCTCGGAGACGGAGGCGTCGAAGCTCGCGGCGGCGAATTGAAGGACCCGGTCGCTGGCCTCCACGCCGAAGAGCCCCACCTGCGCCCGGACCATGTTGGACAGGCCGCCGTGGGTCACCGCCACGCCCTTGGGTTGGCCGGTGGAGCCGGAGGTATAGATGACGTAGGCAAGATGGAGAGGGTCCGGAATCTCCGGGGGTACCGGACTCGCCGGGGTCTCCAGCATCTCCTCGACGAGGACCGTCTTCGCACCGTGCGGAGGAAGGGCACCGGCCAGCCCGGCCTCGGTGAGGAGCAGGGACGCGCCCGAGTCCGCCAGCACCCGCCCGAGGCGCTCGGCCGGGTCGTCCGGGTCCATGGGAAGGAAGGCGCCGCCGGCCCGGAGCACTCCGAGGATCGCGGCCATCGCCGCCGGTGAGCGCCGGAGGCAGACCGCCACCAGCGAGCTCGAGCCGACTCCCAGATTCCACAGGTGGCCCGCCAGGCGATCCGCCCGGGCCTCCAGCTCGCCATAGCTCCAAGAGAGACCACGGTACTGGAGGGCCGGAGCCGCCGGATCGTTGCGGGCCTGCCGCGCGAAAGCCATCTGCACGGCTTCATCAACACCGACCGGCGCCGTATCGTTCCACTCGCGGACCACCTGAGCCCGCTCCGCCGGGCTCAGCAGGTCCAGCCCCGAGATCCGGCGGCCGGGATCGGCGGCCACCTCCCCGAGGAGCCGCTCGAAGGCCCCGAGGCAGCGCTCGATCGTCGGGGCGTCGAACAGCTCGGTGGCGTACTCGAAGGTGCCGGCGAGTCCGTCCGACTCCTCGCCGAAGGTGAGCATCCAGTCGTGCTTGGCCGTGCCGGTGTCCACGGGCACCGGCACCAGCGACAGGCCGGGCAGCCCGGCGGCGCGGACCGGCAGGTTCTGGAGCACCAGCGCCACCTGGAAGAGCGGCGTCTGAGCCAGGCTGCGCTCGGGGGACAGCTCCTCCACCAGACGGGCGAACGGCATCTCCTGGTGGGCATAGGCCGCGAGGGTGGTCTCCCTCACCCGGCCGAGGAGCCCTTTCCAGGCGGGGTCCCCGGCGGCATCCACCCGCAACGGCAAGCTGTTGACGAAGAAGCCGATGAGCCCCTCGGCCGCCGCGTGCCCCCGGTTGGCCGTGGCCGTGCCCACCACCAGGTCGCCCTGCCCGGTGACCCGCCGCAGCAGGGCGGCGAAGCCGGCGAGGAGGA
>DASPJI010000791.1:0-3189 GCA_035628695.1 Thermoanaerobaculia bacterium
CCGCACGTAGTCCGGACGCGCCGCCAGGGCGGGCTCGACCCCGGCACCGGCCAGCTCGGCCTCCGAGAGGGTGGAGATCGACTCGACGCCGTCGCGCAGATTTCGCCAGAAAGCGTCCAGGTCGTCCGCGCCCGGGAACCGGCCGCTCATGCCGACGATGGCGATAGCCTCGCGGGCCAAGGGGGTGTCGTCATCCATCATGAGAAAACCTCGATCAGATCCTCGAACGCGCCCGCCGGCGGTCCATCGCGGCGCGGCGGCTGGCGGCCCGGCCCTCGATTTCGCGCGCGCCCTCCCGCTCCTCCTCCCGCTCCCCCGCCAGGTGCGCGGCCAGGGACCTCACGGTCGTATGGCTGAACATCTCACCCAACGGAATCGATTTCCCGAGCGCCTCGCACAGCCGAGCATGGACCCGCGCCAGCAGCAGCGAATGGCCACCGAGCTCGAAGAAGTTGCGGTCCACGCCGACCTCCTCGACGCCCAACACCTCCCGCCAGACCGTCGCGATCGTCCTCTCCATCTCAGTGCGCGGAAGAGCCGTGAATGAGTCGGCGGCCCCGGATGTCGATGAAGAGAGGGAGGGGAGAGGGGGCAGCGCGCCGCGGTCGACCTTGCCGACCGCGGTCACCGGCATCGCCTGTAGCGTCACGAAAGCGGCGGGGACCATGGCGGCCGGCAGGCGCTCAGCCAGGAACGGGCGCAGATCGCCGGCGAGCTCTCCCGACTCGCCGCGCGGCACCACGTACGCCGCCAGCACCGGCTCCCCCGCCGCGCCTGGACGGACCGCGACCACCGCGTCCTTGACCTCCGGATGGAGGGCCAGGGCTGCCTCGATCTCGCCGGGCTCGATCCGTACCCCGCGCAGCTTGATTTGGGAATCGATCCGGCCCAGGAAGTCCAGCCGGCCATCCGGCCGCCAGCGGCTCCGGTCGCCGGTGCGGTAGAGGCGGTCCCCGGGTGCGCCGAACGGGTCCGGGATCCAGCGCTCGGCCGTCAGGCCGGGGCGGCCGAGATAGCCGCGGGCCGGCGGCACACCTCCGATGTGCAGCTCTCCCGCGACTCCCGGGGGCAGAGGCTCCCGGGACCAGGGGGCGAGGACGTACAGGCGCGCGTTGGGGATCGGCCGGCCGATGGGCGGCGTCTCCTCTTCCGGCCGGCAGCGGTGCGTGGCGGCGTAGACCGCGGCCTCGGCCGGGCCGTAGGCGTTGAACAGCCGGAGGCGCCCGGCCCAGCGGGTCGCCAGAGAGGCCGGCATCGCCTCGCCGCCGACCATCAGCGTCGCGAGCGCCGGGACCTCGTCCTCCGGCAGGAAGCGGACGGCCGCGGGGGTGAGGAGGGAGAAGGTGACGCCCCTCTCACGCATCTCGGCGGCCAGACGCGGTCCGGACAGGCGTGCCTCCTCGCTCACCAGACAGAGCGCGGCCCCCGAGGTGAGCGCCAGGAAGAATTCCAGCACCGAGGCGTCGAAGACCGGCGCGCCCGCCTGCAGCACCCGCGAGCCGGGGCCGACCCGGAGGTCGCGGGCCCCATGGTGGACCAGGTTGACCAGCGGCCGGTGCGGTACCAGCACCCCCTTGGGCCGGCCGGTCGAGCCCGAGGTATAGAGGCCGTAGGCCGTACTGTCCGGCAGGGTGCCCGCCGCGGGCCGGGTGGCACTGCAGGACGAGAGCCCGTCCAGCGTACCGGCCGTCACCACCGCCCGTGCGCCGCAGTCGCCGAGCACCAGATCGATCCGCTCCCGCGGCCACGAAGGGTCGACCGGCACGTAGTAGCCACCGGCCTTGAGGGTGGCGAGCGCCGCCATCCACAGATCCGGCGAGCGCTCCAGCCGCAACGCGACCGGCGCCTCCGGGCCGATCCCCATGGACCGCAGGTGATTGGCGAGCCGGTTGGCCCGCGCCTCGAGCTCTGCGTACGTCTCGGACTCGCCGTCCACTCCGATCAGGGCCGGAGCCTCGGGGGTGCGGTCGGCCCAGTCCTCGAACAGCTCGTGCGCGCACCGTTCCGGAACCGGCCCGGCGGTATCGTTCCACTCCACCAGGAGCTGGCTGCGCTCGGCGCCGGTCAGTGCCGGCAGCTCGTCGAGCCGGCGCGACGGATCCGCCACCGCGGCGGCGAGCAGGGTGAGGAAGCGGCCGGCCAGGCGCGCGGCGGTCGGAGCGTCGAAGAGGTCGGCGCCGAGCTCGAAGGCCGCCTCCACGGTGCCGCCGGTCTCGACCGCCACGAGGGTGAGGTCGAACGGCGTCGCCGGCCGCGGCAGCTCGACCGGCTCCAGGACGAGGCCGCCCGTCTGGTCTCCGACAGTCAGCGGCGCGCCGGCGCGGCCGAGCACGAACGGCGCCGCGCTCCCCCCTTGCAACCGGTGTGGCTGCTCCAGCACGAACGCGGCCTGGACGAGTGGATGGCGCGCCGGGTCCCGCACCGGAGCGAGGCGCTCGACCAGCAACGGGAACGGGAAGTCCTGCCGCTCCAGGGCCCCCACCACCGAGCGCCGTGCCCGTGCCAGCAGCTCCGCGAAGGCCGGACCGCCCGCGAGGCCGATGCGCACCGGCAGCAGGCTCACGAAATGACCGGCCACCTCCTCCAACCCCGGCCGGGTACGGCCCGCCGCCCCGGTGCCGACGAGCAGGTCCTCCCGGCCGCTGTGCCGGTGGAGCAAGGCGGCCAGGGCCGCGAGCAGCACGGTATAGAGCGTTGACCCCGACGCGGCGGCGAGGGCCCGCACGTTGTCCGACAGCTCGGGGCCGAGCGAGAACGCATGCGAGACGCCGCGATGGGTCGGCACCGGCGGCCTCGGACGGTCGGCGGGCAGGTCGAGCACCGCGGGCGCGCCGGCCAGCGCGTCCTGCCACTCCGCCCACAGGCGCTCGCCTTCGGGGCCGGCGAGGAGCTCGCGCTGCCAGCGGGTCCAATCTGCATAGGAGACCGCGGGCGCCGGCGGGACGTCCTCCGCTGGTTCCCTTGGCGTGACGAGACGGGCCAGATCCTCGAGCAGCAGCCCCAACGACCAGAAGTCGGCGGCGATGTGATGGACCGCGAGCAGCAGCACCGGAGTCTCGCCGGGCGAGCTGAACAGCCGCACGCGCATCACCGGCCCGCGCTCCAGGGCGAACGGGCGCCAGGCCTCCGCTTCCAACCGTCCGGGCGCCGGCGCGAGCACCGCGAAGTCGACCGCGCCGGCGTCCCCGA
>DASPJI010000792.1:0-14924 GCA_035628695.1 Thermoanaerobaculia bacterium
TTCACGATATATATTTTTCTCCTGGACGAAGAGGGTCTCCATATCTACGATCGACACATCCTGCGGCGGGCCTTCAGCGTCACCAGCCCCACCTACGCGTTCGGGCTCGTGCACGCGGACCACGTCTGGAATCTGGACGCGCGGGGCCGCTCATCCGTAAAAAGAGTAGGGACAACACCGAGATGATCGATACACCCAGCCTGCCCACCCTGCTCGAAGAGAGCCGCTCCGTGGAGACCAGCGAGGCCGCTCCGCGGTTGAACCCGTTCCTCCACGTCGGCGAGGACCGCGTCTACGATCCGCTGACCGACCGCACGCTGACCTCCGGCGAGCCGGGCTACGGCCTGGTGCGGGGGCTGCTCGCCGGCTCCACCACCGTCGAGGCGGCCGCCGAGAGCGAGCGGGCCCTCCTCTCCAGCCAGGGGCTGCTGCTGCCGGCGGACGAGGATCCGTCCCGCCGGTTCCTCCTCAAGTACGTGTCGCTCGAGGCGCACACGGTCTGCAACCAGTCCTGCTACTTCTGTCCGGTCTCGATCGCGCCGCGCGAGGACTACTTCATGCCCACCGAGCTGTACGAGCGGATCGTGGGTGAGCTGTCCGCCTGGCGCGACACCATCGAGGCGGTCTTCATGATCAACTACAACGAGCCGACGGCCGACAAGCGGTTCGTCGACCAGGTGCGCACCCTCCGCGCGGCGGGGCTGCCGCCGGCGGTGCTCACCAACGGCACCGGCCTGACGCCGGCCCGGATCGACGCCCTGGTGGAGCTCGGCGGTTTGCGCTTCCTCTCGATCAACCTGTCGACCCTCGACCGCGAGCGCTACACCAAGGACCGGGGCGGCGATCACCTCGGCCTAGTCCTGAAGCATCTCGACTACGCCAAGGACAAGGCGCTCGCCGAGCAGATGGACATGGTGGTCCTGGGGACCGGCGACGAGAACCACAAGCGGGACTTCGCCGAGATCTCGCAACGCTTCGCCGGCAGCCGCTTCACGGTCAAGTACTTCGAGGTCATGGACCGCGCCGGGTACCTGCAGATCGGCCTCAAGCCGGCGGTGCCCAACCAGCGCCTCTGCGGCTGCGAGAACGTCGGCTCCCGGCCGCTCCAGCACCTCCACATCACGCCGCGCGGGCAGTGCGTCCTCTGTTGCGAGGACTATAACGAGGCCTACGTGGTGGGCGACCTCACCCGCGAGAGCGTCGAGGAGGTGCTCACCGGGCCGACGATGTCGCTGATGCGGCGGTGGGCCTACGGCCTCGAAGAGGCGCCCCGCGATTTCATCTGCCGGAACTGCACCTTCGCGCTGACGCGGCCCGCGTGATCCTCCCGCCCGGAGGACCCATGCGCCTCGCGGTGATCCTGGTCCACTACCACACGCCCGAGCTGGCGGCGGAGGCGCTGGCCGCCCTGCGCGCCGATGTCGCCAGGGTGGAGGGAGGGATCGAGTGGCTGCTGGTGGACAACGGCAGCACCGCCGAGGAGCGCGCGTTGCTCGAGCGGCTGCCGGTGCGGCGGATCGATCCCGGACGCAACCTCGGCTACGCGGGCGGCGTCAACCTCGGCGTGGCGGAGTCGAGCGCCGAGTCGATCCTGCTCATGAACCCCGACGTCCTCGTGCTGCCGGGGTGTGTCCCCGCCCTCCTCGCCTGCCTCGACGGCGGCGCCGCCGTCGCCGGCCCGCGCTTTTATTGGGACCGCACCCACCGCCTGCTCCTGCCGCCGGCCGAGCGCCGGACCCGCCGCGACGAGCTGCTCGCCCTCCTCGCCGCACACTGCGAGCCGTGGGCCGCCCGTGCCCGCCGCCGCTGGCGCCGGCACGCCCGCCGGCACTGGGAGGCGGTCCGTCCCCTGCGCAGCCCATGGCTGAGCGGCAGCCTGCTCGCCGTGCGGCGCCGCGCGTGGGAGAGGGCCGGTCCGTTCGACGAAGGGTTCCGGCTGTTCTATGAGGAGACCGACTGGCTGCTGCGCGTCTGGCGCCTGGGCCTCCCCATCTGGTACGTGCCGGGCGCCGAGGCGATCCACCTCTACAACCAGAGCGCCGGCCAGGAGCCGCGGGCCGGGCAGTGGTTCGAGGAGTCGGCCCAGCGCTTCCGGCGCCTGCACTACGGCGCCTGGTTCGCCAGGCTCCTGACGGCGGTCGATTCGCGGCTCGGCCGGGCCGGGCTCCGTCCACCTCCCGCGGCCCCCTCCATGGAGATCGAGCTGCCGCCCGGCGCCGCCTGGGTGGAGCTATCCCCCAACGCCACCGGCTTCCCCGCCGCCGCGGAGCGGGTCTCCCGGTCCGCGGGCTCCCGCTGGGCGCCGCCGGCGGAGATCGCGGGGGCTCTGCCGCCGGCCGGGCTCCGGGTGCAGGTCGCCGACGCCGCCGGCCGGGAGGCCGCCCGCTGGTCGCTGTCTTCCGGAGCCTGAGGTGCGGATCACCTACGTCCTCCCCTATCCCGAGCTGGGCGGCGGCGTCAAAGTGGCGCTGCAGCACGCGGCGCTGCTGCGGCGCCAGGGCTTCGAGGTGAACGTGCTGGGGGAGGGGCCGGCGCCGGACTGGGCGGGGCTCGAGGTTCCGTACCACGACTACAGCGGCGGACTGCCCTCCCTGCCGGAGCAGGATCTGGTGATCGCCACCTTCTACACGACGATCGCCGTGGCCCGCGACCTCCGGCTCGGGCCCATCGCCCACTTCTGTCAGGGGTATGAGGGGGGACTCGTCCACCTCGCGCCGGCCGTCCCCGAGATCGAGGCGGCCTACGCGCTCGATCTCCCCACCTTGGTAGTCACGCCGGCTCTGGGGGAGCTCCTTCGCACGCGATTCGGCCGGGAGAGCGCCGTGGTCCCGCCGCCCCTCGACCCTCTGTTCCGGCCCCTGCCGGTCTGGAGCCGCTCCTGGAGACCGCGCCGGGCTCCCCAGGTGGCGGTGCCGGGGATCTTCGAGGCCGAGGTGAAGGGGGTACCGACCGCCCTCGCCGCTCTGGCGAGCCTCAAGGCGCGCGGGCGCGGCTGCCGGGTGCTCCGCTTCTCGCTCCTGGCGCTGTCAGCCGGGGAGCGGCGCCTCCTGGAGCCCGACCGCTACCTCCGCGCCGCGCCGCCCGCCGAGATCGCCGCCGCCCTCCGCGAGTGCGACCTCCTGCTGCTGCCGTCGCGGGCCGAGGAGGGCTTCGGGCTGCCGCTCCTGGAGGCCATGGCGTCGGGGGTGCCGGCGGTGGCCTCCCGCATCCCCTCGACCGAGTACATCGGCGGCGCGGCGGCCCTGGTCGCCCCCGGCGACGCCGAGGGGTTCGCCACCGCGGCGGCGGAGCTGCTGGACGATGCCCGGGCTTGGCGGCGGGCGCGGCGCCGAGGGCTCGCGGCGGCCCTGCGGTTCCGGCCCGAAGAGATCGCCCCCCGCCTCGCCGAGGCCGTGCGCTGGGCAGCCGGACGGAAGGCGCCCGCTCTCTCGTCATAGAATCCGCGCCATGCACTACGACCTCTCCGTGGTCATCCCCGCCTACAACGAGGCGGAGCGGCTGGGACCCGGCCTTCGCCGGGCGGTCGATTACCTGAAGCGCCGCGGGCTGTCCTACGAGGTACTGGTGGTCGACGACGGCAGCCGCGACGCCACCGTCCAGGTGGCGGAGGGGTTCGCGGGGGAGGGGGTGCGGGTGCTGCGGCACGAACGCAACCGGGGGAAGGGGGGGGCCGTCCAGACCGGCCTCTTGGCCAGCCTGGGGGAGCGGGTGCTGCTGTCGGATGCCGATTTCTCTACCCCCATCGAGGAGCTGGAGAAGCTGGAGCCCCGGCTGCGCGACGCCGCCCTGGTCGTCGGCAGCCGCGCCCTCGCCAGCTCGGACATCCGGCAGCACCAGCCGCGGCATCGGGAGCTCATGGGCAAGACGTTCAACCTGATCATCCGCGCCCTGGGCGTCCGCGGCCTGCGCGACACCCAGTGCGGCTTCAAGCTGGTCCGCGGGGACGTGGGCCGCGCCCTCGGCGCCGAGCTGACGGTGGAGGGGTTCGCCTACGATGTCGAGCTGGTCTGGCTGGCGCGCCGCCACGGCCACCATGTCGTCGAGGTGGGGGTGGTCTGGTCCGACTCGCCCGACTCGCGGGTGGACCCCCTGCGCTCCTCGCTCGCCATGCTGCGGGACGTGGTCCGGATCCGGCTGCGTCACCGGAACCTGGAACGGAGCCGGGGCCGGCGGTGAGCCTGAACCCGGCCCTGCCGGTGCTGGCGCTGCTGGGAGGGGCTGGGCTCCTCTGGGGCCTGACCGGCGGGGCGGCGAGGCCGCCGCGGCGGGGGCTCGGCATCGCCTGGGGGGTGCTGGCTGTCGCGGGGATCGCCCTGTTGTGGCCAGCGCTCTCCCTGCCCACCGGCATCCCGAGCCCGGCCGCGGATCTCGCCGGGCTCCCTCCCTGGCAGGCGGAGGAGGGGGCCGCTCCTTCCGGGAACCCCCTGCTGCGGGACGTGACGTTCCAGATCCAGCCCTGGCTCCTCTTCCTCCGGCAGGAGCTGCGGGCGGGACGGCTGCCGTTCTGGAACCCCTGGCAGTTCTCCGGCTCGCCGTTCTGGGCCAACGGCCAGTCGGCCCCTCTCTTCCCCCTGCACCTGCTGTTCGTGGTCCTCCCTCTCCAGCTCGGCTTCGTCCTCCTCCCCTGGCTGCGGCTGGTGATTGGCGGCTGCGGCGTCTGGGCCCTCGGCCGCGAGTTGGGGCTCTCGCCGCCGGCGGCGCTGCTGGCCGCCATCACCTTCCCTCTCTCGGGGATGCTGGTGAGCTTCCTTCTCTTTCCCATGGGCAACGCCCTGGCGCTGGTGCCCTGGGTGCTCTGGGCGGTGGAGCGGATCGCGGCCGATACTGGGAGCGGGGGGAGCGGGGGAACCTGGAAGCCGCTGGCGATCGCGGCCGGGTTCCAGCTCCTGGCCGGGCACCCGGAGACGGCGGCGCACACGGCGCTCCTCGCGGCGCTCTATCTGCTGGTGCGTGGATCGGCGGCCCCCCTCCGGGCCTGGCTCCGGTTCGTCGCCGGCTGGGGGATCGCGGGAGCCATCGCCGCGGTCCAACTCCTCCCTCTCGCGCTGACGCTGCTGGAGACGAGCCGCTGGCACCATCTCACCGAAGCCGTCCATCCCCCCTTCCGGCTGCTGCTGCAACAGCCCCTCCGCCTGGTCCTCCCCCAGCTCTACGGCCATCCCGCACTCGGCACCTGGTGGGGGCCTTTCAACTACTCGGCGACCGCGGTCTATGCCGGAGCCCTGGCGCTGCCCCTCGCCGCCGCCGGCCTGGTGCGCTGCCGGGGGGACCGGCGATGGCTGGCGCTGGCGGTGCTGCTCGCCTTTTCATTCGCCGCGGCCTATCACTGGCCTGGGGTGCGCGAGCTGCTGGGGGCGCTGCCGGTGCTGGGACGCGCCCTCCACCACCGGCTGATCTTCGGCGTCGAGCTCGGGCTGGCCCTGCTCGTCGGCGCCGGCTGCGACCGCTGGCTGGAGGGGAAGGGGCGCGGCCTGCTGGCCGGCGCGGTGGCGACGGGGCTGCTCCTCGCCACGGCCTGGCTGCTGTACGCCGGAGAGTGGGTGTCCCGGGGCCTGACCGCCGGGCAGGTGGCGTGGACTGTCGGCGTCGCCGGGGCCTCGCTCCTCCTCGTTCTCTCCCTGCGGCTGAGCCGCGAGCGGCGCTGGGCTGTCTGGCCGCTGCTGCCCGCCCTGGCGCTGTGCGATCTCTGGCTCGCGCACGGCGCCATCAACCCCGGGCTGCCTCGGGAGCGGCTGTACCCCGAGACCGGCGCGGTGCGCTTCCTGCGTGACGAGCCGGGGAGGCCAGGACGGGTCGCCGGCCTGGGGCAGGCGCTGCGGCCCAACGCCGCCATGGTCTATGGTCTACGGGACGTGCGCGGTGACGATCCGGTGAAGCTCGAGAGATACGAGGCGGTCTACCGGACCTTCGCGCCGTCCGACCCCGTCTACTACCAGCCGGTGGAGCGCTGGGGGGAGCTCTGGCTCGACCGGCTGGGGGTCCGTTGGGTCCTGGCCGGCCCGTCCGAGCCGCCGCCCGCAGCGGATTGGGGGGTCTCCTACGTAGATAAGGACGGGAGGGTCTACGAGCGCCCCGGCGCCCTGCCGCTCGTCCGCTGGTCCGGGGGAGCCGGCGAGGTGGAGGTAGCGCGGCAGGACCCCGGCCTCTGGGAGATCGACTGGCGGGCGCCCCGGTCCGGCCTGCTGGTGGTGGCCGAGACCTGGGACAGGGGCTGGAGCGCCGAGGTGGACGGCCGGCCGGTTGCCGTACTGCGGGTGGACGGCGCGCTCCTTGGCGCGCGGCTCGGGCCGGGCTCCGGACGGCTGACCCTCCGCTATCGTCCCCCGGGGATCGCGGCCGGCGCGGCCCTGAGCCTGGGCGGGCTGGCCCTGCTGCTCCTGCGGCGGAGAAGAAGTCGATGATCGAGATGAGACCGACGACCGACAACGACCTGCCGGCGCTGAGCGCGCTGTTCGCCGACCGCTTCGGGCACCCCCTGGGCGCCGAGGAGTGGCTCTGGAAGTACCGGCAGATCCCCGGCGAGGGGCGGAGCCTGGTGGCCGTCGAGGAAGGGGAGGTGGTGGCCCATGCCGGGGCGCTGCGGCTGCCGGCCCGGTGGCGCGGGGGCGACGCCGGCATCTGGCAGCTCGTCGACTTCGCCGGCACGACCCGGCGGGGCGGGCTGCGACCGGCCCTGGTCGAGCTCGGCCGCCGGCTGCTCGCGGACCTTCCCGGCCGGGTGGACGCACCCTGGATCTTCGGCTTCCCCAGCGAGCGCCACTTCAGGCTGGGGCAGCGGGTCTTCGGCTATCGGCCGCTGACGGTCCTGACCCCTCTGGGTGGGGAGATCCCCGAGGGCGTTCCCGGTCCGCTCGAGACCGGCGACTCGTGCGGGGAGTGGGCCGGGGCGGTCTGGGAGCGCTGCGGTCTCCTGGGGGTCCGCCGCTCGGCCGGCTTCCTCAACTGGCGCTACCATGCCCGGCCCCACCGCTACTATCGCTTCTATCGCCTGTACGAGGGGGACCTCGAAGGACTGGCCGTGTTCGCGTTCGTAGGGGAGGAGGCCTGGGCGGCCGAGGTCTGGCTTCCCGCTCCGGGCCGGTGGTACCCTGCGATGTCCGCCGTGGCCGCCGACCTCCGCGCGTCCGGGCTCCGCACCTGGCGCTTCTGGCCTTCGCCCGGCGGCCGCCTCGCCTCTCTCTACCAGGCGCTCGGCCTGCGAGAGCTGGAGGAGCGGCGGTTCATCGGCTGCCGCGGCCGGGCGGATGGGGGAGGGGAGGCGCCGGAGGCCGCCGCGGCCGGATTCCACTATGCCATGGGGGACTATGACCTGGTCTGACGTCGCGCGGGGGATCGCCCTCGCCGGGCTCCTGCTGCTGGGCGGGTGTAGCCGCGAGCCCGCGGGGTTCCTGCTGCTGCCGCTGGTGCAGGCGAAGAGCTATTCGCTCGATGCCAGCGACAGCAGCGGAGACGGGCTCTCCTTCCCGAAGGCGCCCGAGGTGCGCGCCGTCGAGGTCGGTCACGAGCGGCGGCCGGCGGTGCTCACGACCCCTGGCCGTTGGCGTTGGCGTGGCCGGGTGCCGGAGGGGGCGCGGCTGCACGTCGGTCTCCAGGCGCTGCCGCAGGCCTGGGCCGCGGCGCGGGCTCTCGAGGCCGAGGTGGTCGTACGCGACGGTGGCCGCCGCGAGATCCTGGAGGTGGCCCGCGCCACCGCCAAGGAGGACCGGGCCTGGATCGACTTCGACGCCGACCTGAGACGCTACGCCGGCCGCGACGTCACCCTGGAGCTCTCCGCCTCCCTCGTCGGCCTCCCCGCGGACCGGCGGAGCGCCAACCTGATCGCCTGGGGACCGGTCAACATCGCCAACGGCCCGGAGGAGGACCGGACGAACCGGGAGGAGGAGCGGCGCCCGAACATCCTCTTCATCCTGGTGGACACCCTCCGCCACGATCACCTGACCCCCTACGGCTACCGGCGCGACACCTCGCCCGAGATCGCGCGCCGCCTCGCCGCCCGCGGCACCGTGGTGGAGGACGCCTACAGCCAGGCGCCGTGGACGCTGCCGTCCGTGGTCTCGTTCATGACCGGCCGCTACCCCGGCGAGCTGCTGGGGGCGGACCTCGCCACCTACGGCGTTCCCGAGGGGGTGCCCACCCTGGCGGAGATGCTGTCGGCGCTGGGCTACGAGACCGGCGGCTTCATCGCCAACCCGACCCTCCACGCCGGCGCCGGCTTCGGCCGCGGCTTCCGCACCTTCCACGCGCCGCCGGCCGAGGTGTCGTGGATGCTCGACAAGCACGCCGACGACCTGAACGCCCGCGTCCTCCCCTGGCTCTCCGCGTACCAGAACCAGGAGCGGCCGTTCTTCCTGTATGTCCACTACATCGACCCGCACGACCCCTACATGAACCCGGACATGGTGGATGGCTACAAGTCGCCGTTCATGCCCGAGTACAAGGGGCCCATCGCCGGCGACTGGGTGCACGGCATCTACGGCGGCAAGCTCCAGCTCGGCGATCCCGAGGCCGACGTGGCCCACATCCGGGCCCTCTATGACAACGAGATCCGCTACGTCGACCGTCACATCGGCCAGCTCCTGGCGGCGATCGACCCCAAGGTGCTTGCCAACACGCTGATCGTCCTCACCTCGGATCACGGCGAGGAGCTGTACGACCACGGCGGCTGGAAGCATGGGCAGACGCTCTACGAGGAGCAGATCCACGTGCCGCTGATCGTCCGTTGGGACGGCCACGTCCCCGCCGGCAAGAGGCTCGGCGGCGCGGTCTCGCTCCTCGACCTCGTGCCGACCCTGATGATGGCCGCGGCGGGCGGCAAGGACGTCCGGCCGGACCCGGCGTGGCAGGGGATCGACCTGCTGCCCGCCCTCACCGGCGGCAAGCCGCTGCCTCGGCGCTCGGTCTTCTCCCAGCACCTGAGCGGCGGGCCGCTGCGCGCCGCGGCGATCATGGACCGCCAGAAGCTCCTCCTGTTCAACTCGCGCGAGCCGTTCGACGCCGAAGACAGCCTCCAGAGCTACCTCTGGCAGAAGGACCTCCAGCGGCTGCGGCGGGTGGAGCTGTACGACCTCTCCCGCGACCCCGGCGAGAAGGAGAACCTCGCCGACGCCCGGCCGGATGGAGTGGCGGGGCTGGCCCCGGCCATCCACAGCCGGCTCGGCCGCGAGCTGCCCGGCCTCTGGATGGTCGCGAGCGCTTCCGGCTCGGGCCGAGGATCGGGAACAGCCGGCAGCATCACCTTCGAGAAGCCGCCCGCGCGCTGGGTGCCCTACTTCCTGGGGCCGGACGACCGCGTCGAGCTCAACGGCAACCGCCTCCGCTTCGAGCTCTCTCCCGACCGCATCGAGAAGGGGTTCCGGGTGGAGGGGGACTTCGGCGCGGTGCTCGCTGTGGAAGCGCCGGCCGGCGCGTTGCGGGTCGGCGACTCCGGACGGATCTATCCCGGTGGCGTTGTCAGGCGATTGAGCCGCGAGGCCCTGCGGGTCCAGGGGTGGCCGGCGGCGGAGCGCCGCGGCGCCCTCTGGATGGGCATGCCCGACATCGGAGCGGTCAAGCGGCGCGCCGAGGCCGACCCGGAGACCGAGAAACGCCTCCGCGCCCTGGGGTACATCGAATGAGCCATCCCCTGTCTCCCCCCGGCTGGACCGAGCGCGTGCAGGCCGCGAGCGCGCTGGTGATCGCCCCGCACTACGACGACGAGGTGCTGGGCTGCGGCGGGCTCGTGAAGCAGCTCACCGCCGCCGACGCCGCCGTGCGCGTCCTCTTCCTCACCGACGGCGGCGGAGGTACCGAGGAGATCGCCGACCGCGAGGCCTATCGCCGGCTGCGCCGTGAGGAGGCGGGGCGGGCGGCCGGGGTGCTCGGGCTCGCCGGCTGCGATCACCTGGGGCTGCCGGACGGCTCCCTCGAGCTCTACCTGGACGAGGCGGAGCAGGGGATCCGCCGGGCTCTCCTCACCCAGCGCCCGGAGCTGGTGCTGGTCCCCTCGCCGCTGGAGGTGACCCCGGACCACCGGGCCGCCTTCGCCGCCTTCCACCGGCTCATCGCGCCGTTGCGCGACCAGGATCCGGAAGGGGGGCCGGCGGCCGAGGAGCTGCGGCGGCTGCGCATCCTCCTCTATGAGGTGAACCACCCCGGCTATCCCGACCTGCTGGTGGACGTCTCCGCCCAGGCGGGGACCCTCGCCGCCGCCATGTCCTGCTACGGCAGCCAGGAGGAGCGGCACCCCTACCACAGCGCCGGCCTGGGGCTGCGCCGGTTCCGCACCCTGAGCCTGCCGCGGGCCTCCGGCGTCGAGCTGGCCGAGGGCTACCGGCTGCTGCTGCCAGAGGACCTCACTACCCGCAGCCCGGCGCAGCTCCTGCGCTTCCTGGGCGGCGCTCCCGAGCGCCTCGAGGTGCGGGAAGGGCCGAAGATCTCCGTCGTCGTCCGCACCCGCGACCGGCCGGAGCTGCTCGCCGAGGCGCTGGGGAGCCTGGCCGAGGGGCACTACCGGCGCGCCGAGGTGGTGCTGGTCAACGACGGCGGCACGCCGCCCCGGGTGCCCGACGGCTTCCCGCTGCCCGTGGTGCGGGTGGACCTGGCCGCCGAGGGCAATACCGAGGGGAACAGGGGGAGCGGCCGCGCCGCCGCGGCGCAGGCCGGAGTCGCGGCGGCCACCGGCGACTTCGTGGCCTTCCTGGACGACGACGACCTCGCCGCCCCCGAGCACCTGGCGACGCTCGCCGACATGGTCGAGGCCGCCGGCGTGCGGGTGGCCTACACCGACGCCGCCGTCGCCATCTACGAGCTGGCGTCCGGCGAGGCCGCGGAAGGCAGCGGCTGGGTCTGCCGCGAGCGGCGCCTCCCCTACAGCCGCGACTTCGATCCCGACGTCCTGCTGGTGGACAACTACATCCCGTTCAACACGCTGCTCATCGAGCGCGACCTCTTCGCCCGGGTGGGGCCGTTCGACCCCACGCTGCCGTTCTTCGAGGATTGGGACTTCCTGATCCGCCTGTCCGCCGTCACCCCGTTCCACCATCTGGCGCGCGTCACCTGCGAGTACCGGCACTTCCGGGGCGGCGTCCATCACATCTTCGGCGAGCGGCCGCGGGAGCGCTCCGACTTCCTGGAGGTCAAGGCCAGGGTGCTCGCCAAGCACGCCGGCCTCCTGACCCCGGAGGCGATGGCGCGCGCCGTGGACACCCTGCGCGCCGAGCTGGTGAACGAGCGCGAGGCCCGGTCCGCCACCCGGCGCGAGTTGGCGGCGCGGACGGGGGAGCTCGGCACCCTGCGCCACGCCCACGAGGAGCTGGCCCGCGACCGGGCGCGGCTGGAGGAGCGCTTCCACGCGCTCAACGGCGAGCTGGAGTCGGTCCGGGCCGAGCTGTCCCACTGGCAGGAGGACCACGGCCGCCTCGGCGCCGAGGCCCGGCGCCTCTACGAGGAGGAGGGGAAGCTCCGCCAGGCCGTGGACGAGCAGGCCGCCCACCTGGGCCGGACGTACGCGGAGATCGAGCGGCTCAACGGCCTGATCCGCGACATGCAGTCGACCCGCGCCTGGCGCGCCCACCAGTGGTGGCAGCGCCGCAGCTCATGACCCGCATCGCCCTCCTCTCCAGCGAGCCGGTCCGCCCCCTCATGGCCGGGATCGGCATCCGCTACCTGGAGCTGGCGCGCCGCCTCCCGGCCTACGGCATCGACGTCGTCCTGGTCTCCCCGGCGGCGCCGGAGGATACCCGCGAGCTGTCGGTGGGGACCGCCGACGTGCGGCAATTCGAGCGCGGCCGTCTCGCCGCGATCCTCGGCGACTGCGACGGCGCCGTGGCCCAGGGGCAGCTCGCCAACGACCTGCTGCTGGAGATGCCGGCGCTCCCCGTGGCCATCGACCTCTACGATCCCTGGCTGGTGGAGAACTTCGCCTACCTCGACACCCTGGGCCTGGGCCCCTTCCGCAACGACCACGCCACCTGGGTGCTGCAGATGTCGCGCGGGGATTTCTTCCTCTGCTCGTCCGAGGAGCAGCGGACGTTCTACCTCGGCTTCCTCGCCGCGCTGGGGCGGGTCCATCCCGAGCGAGTGGTGCGGGACCCCGACCTGGCGGACCTCGTCCAGCCGGTGCCGTTCGGGGTGCCCGGCGAGCTGCCGCCGCACCGTCCCGTGCTGCCGTCGCGCCCGGCCGGTGAGACGCGCCTCCTCTTCGGCGGCCTCTACGACTGGTACGACCCCTGGACGCTGCTCGACGCCCTGGAATCGCTGGACCGTCCCGGCTGGGCGCTCTACCTGATCCGCAACCCCAACCCGGAGAGCACGCCGCAGCGCCTGTTCCGCGAGGTGGAGGCGCGCTGCCGGCGACTCGGCTGGTGGGGGAGCCGCGTCCGCGTCCTCGACTGGACCCCGGCCGACCGGCGCTACGACCTGCTGCGCGACGTCGACCTCCTGGTGGCGCCGCACCGGCCGAGCCTGGAGACCCGGCTCTCCCTGCGTACCCGCTTCCTCGACGCCCTCGCCGCCGACTGCCCGGTGGTGACCAGCGACGGCGGCGCCATGAGCCGTCTCCTCCGCGAGCATCGTGCCGGCTGGGTGGTGCCGCCCGGCGACGCGGCGGCGCTCGCCCGGGCGCTGGTGGAGGCAGTCGAGGATTCGGCGGCGCGGGAGGAGCGGCGCCGGGGGGCGCGGGAGCTGCTGGCCGATTTCCAGTGGGACCGGGCGCTCGCGCCGCTGGTCCGCTTCTGCCGCAATCCCTGGCGGGACGAGTCCAAGGAGCGCTTCGCCCACCGTCCTGGAGTGGAGGTGCCGGCGGACTCCCTCGCCTGGAAGGTCCGCCGCCGTCTCAAGCGGCTGGTGGGGGCGGGAGCGTGAGCGCCCCCTCGCGCGTCTCGGTGGCCGTCCTCTCCTGGAACGGCCGCCACCACCTGGAGACCTGCCTCGCCGCCCTGGAGGAGCAGGCCGATCCCGGCGTCCCCTGGGAGGTGCTGGTCCTCGACAACGGCTCGACGGACGGCACGGTCCCCTGGCTCGAGAAGCACTACGGCCGGCATCCGCGGGTGCGGTGGATCGAGAGCCCGGTGAACCTCGGCTTCTGCGCCGGCAACAACCGTCTGGCGGCGGAGGCCCGGGGGGACGCCATCGCCCTGCTCAACAACGACACCCGTCCGGAGCCGGGCTGGCTCGCCGCCCTGGTCGACGCCTTAGCCGCCGCGCCGGACGACGTCGCCGCGGTCTCGGGCAAGATCGTCGACTGGGAAGGCGAGCACCTCGACTTCGGCCGCGGCGTCATGACTTTCGACGGCCACGCCTTCCAACTCGACTTCCGGCGCCCACTGTCCAAAGCGAGGGTCCCGAGGGGCGGGGAGGAGCTCCTCTTCGCCTGCGGCGGCAACATGCTGGTGCGCCGCGAGTCCTTCCTGGCCGCCGGCGGCTTCGACGAGAGCTACTTCGCCTATCTGGAGGACGTGGACCTGGGCTGGCGCCTCTGGTCCGGAGGGGAGCGGGTGGTCTTCGCCCCGGACGCCGTGGTGCGCCACCGGTCGAGCGCCACGAGCGACCTGCTGGGCAACTACAACCGCGGCTTCCTCTTCGAGCGCAACGCCTACCTGACGGTCTACAAGAACTACGAGGCTGGCCTCTGGGAGCGGCTGATGCCCGCGGTGATGCTGACGCTCCTCACCCGCACGCAGACGCTGCTCCTCGAGAACAACCCCGGCACCGGCACCCTGCGTCTCGACCCCTACTCGGGCTGGATCGCCAACACCGCCCCGGCCGCGGCGCCTCCCGCCGTGCCCGTGACGCTGCCACCCCCCCGTCCGCTGACGCCGGCCGGCCTGGCCGCGCGGTGGAAGGAGTACGGCACGCGGGACCTCGCCGCCCGCGGCTGGAGGAAGCTCAAGCAGCGGGTGCTGCCGCCGCCGTCCCCTGCCGCGCCGGAGCCGCCGCGCCTGACCGACGAGCGCACCATCGCCCAGTTCCGGGTGCTGACCAACCTGATCGGCCACCTGGACCGCGCCGCCCGCAGCCGCGAGTCCATCCAGCGCCGCCGCCGCCGGAGCGACCGCGAGATCTTCGACCGCTTCCCCCTCTACCTCGTCCCCACCTACCCTGGCGACGACCCCCTCTTCGCCAATCCCGCCTTCACCACCTGGCTGCCGGACGACTTGCCGATCGTGCGGGCGAAGCTGGAAGAGGTGATGGAGGCGGGGTGAGCTTCGCCCTCCCAGCTCTTCCGGTAAGCCTCTCTCCCGCTGCTAGAATGAGGGTGCAACTTTCTTCTGTGGAGAATGCCATGAGCGAAATCGAGCAACTGGAGCAGCAAGTCGAGAACCTTTCTGCCGAGGATTTCGCGAGATTTCGCGCCTGGTTTATTGAGTTCGACTCCCGCCACTGGGACCAGCAGATCAAACAACACCTCAAGGCGGGCAGGCTGGACAACCTCATCGCCGAAGCTCTCGAGGATCTCAAGGCTGGTAGCGCGCGCGCTGCGCTGGAGGGGGAGGAAGATTCCGAGGGGCGGCTTGCCCGGCTGGAGCGGCAGGGGCTTCTGCGCCGAGCCTCGGCTCCGCTTTCCGGAGACGATCTGATGACTCCCTTGCCTCAGCCCATGGAGGGGGCGAGCGTCCTTAATGCTCTCCTCGCCGAGCGAAGAGAAGGCCGTTGAGGCGCTGCGGGACTTTGTGGGTAGCGGGGATTTGGTGGTTGCACGGGTGCAACCTATACCCGCTGCACTGACCACACCGCCACGTCGATCCTCCGACTGAAGTGGAGCAGGGCCGGCGGTCCCTGGATCTCGATTCCCTGCGGTCCCGCCACCTCGTTGACCTCGATGTCGGCCGCGGCGCCCTGGAGCGGCCAGGGGCCGTGGTGCACCTCGCTGCGCAGGATCGATCCGTCCCGCTTCCGGGCATAGAGGCAATAGCGTTCGGTCAGGAAGTGCTCCAGCGTCCCGGGCT
>DASPJI010000793.1:0-4718 GCA_035628695.1 Thermoanaerobaculia bacterium
CCGTGCCCTGGTGGCCTGCGTAGCGCTGCAGCCGGGGAGCGACGCCGACGCCGCGTCCCTGCGCGCGGCGCTTGCCGCTCGTCTGCCCGATTTCATGGTGCCGGCCCACCTCCTGTTCCTGGACGTCCTGCCCCTGAACCCCAACGGCAAGGTGGACCGGCGGGCGCTTGCATCCCTGCCGCTGGCAGAGGCCAACGCACCGAGCGCCCGGGGCCGCGTTACCCGCGGCTTGGTGGAAGAGCTGGTCGCGGGTCTCTTCGCCGAGGTCTTGGGGCTCGATGAGGCGGGTGCCGATGACGACTTCTTTGCCTCCGGCGGGCATTCGCTCCTGGCGACCCAGCTCGTCTCACGGGCGGGACGGATGTTCGGTGTCGAGCTGCCGCTGCGGACGCTGTTCGACGCTCCGACGGTGGCGGGCTTTGCGGCGGCGGTGGAGGCGGCGCTGTTTTCCATGGGGTCGGGAGACGCCGGGGCGCCGCCCATCGTTCCCCTGCCGCGCCGGGCCGAGCCGCCCCACCTGCCCGTCGAGGACGGCCTGCCGCTCTCCTTCGCCCAGCAGCGCCTCTGGTTCCTGGACCGGCTGGTGCCGGACAACCCGTTCTACAACATCTATGGGGCTGTAGGGTTACCCGGGGCTGTCGACCTGTCCGCCCTGCGCCGGGCCTTCCAGGAGATTGGATGCCGGCACGAGTCCCTGCGCACCACCTTCGCGGCGGTGGGAGGGCGGCCGGTCCAGGTGATCGCGCCGGATCTGCCGCTCTCGATCCCTCTGATCGACCTCGGTGCCCTCCCTCTGGAGTGGGCGCGAGCCGAGGACGCGCGACTCTCGGGCGAGGAGTCGCGCCGACCCTTCGATCTGGCGCGCGGGCCCCTGGTCCGTGCCGTGGTGGTGCGCCTGAGAAACGGGGCGCATACCCTGCAGGTCAACGTCCACCACATCGTGGCCGATGGCTGGTCCATGGGCATCCTGCAACGTGAGCTGGGGGTGCTCTACGGTGCGTTCGCCTCCGGGGCCGCCGGGACCGAGCCTGTGCTCCCGGCGCTGCCCATCCAGTACGCCGACTTCGCGGTCTGGCAGCGGGGCTGGCTCCAGGGCGAGGTGCTGGAGGACCAGCTCGCCTACTGGCGGCGCCGGCTGGCCGGTGCGCCCGAGACCCTGGATCTCCCCCTCGACCGGCCGCGTCCCGCCCACGAGAGTTTCCGCGGCAGCGCCGAGCCCTTCGTCCTGTCCGAAGCACTGTCTCAGAGGCTGGCTGGTCTCACCCGGCGCCTCGGGGCGACCTTCCCCATGGTGCTTCTCGCCGGCTTCGAGGCCCTCCTCTCCCGCTACACCGGTCAGGACGACCTGGCGCTGGGCCTCGCCATCGCCAACCGGAACCGCCGGGAGATCGAGGACCTCATCGGGTTCTTCGTCAACACCCTGGTGCTGCGCGGCGATCTCGCCGCCGCCTCCGGCTTCAGCGAGCTGGTGACCCAGGTACGGGAGAACGCCCTCGAGGCCTACGCCCACCAGGACCTGCCGTTCGAGAAATTGGTGGAAGAACTGCAACCGGAGCGGAGCCTGGGACGAAACCCGCTGGTTCAGGTCATGTGCTCGTTCGAGAACTTCGCCCGTGGCGGCGACGCTGGGCGGGCCGCGGCCTTGGCCGAGCTGGGGCGAGAGGCGGTGGACACCGGGACCGCGAAGTTCGACCTGACCCTCTACGTCGTCGGCCTCGGCGAGCCGGTGCGGGGGTTCCTCCAGTACAACAGCGACCTGTTCGACGCCACCACCATGCGGCGCCTCCTGGACCATTTCGCGGGTCTGCTGACGGTGGCGGCGCGGGAGCCGGACGCGCCTCTGGCCACGTTGCCGCTGCTGGAAGCCGCGGGCCGGCATCAGCTCGTCCACGAGTGGAACGACACCGCGGCGGACTACCCGGCCGAGGCGGGGCTCCACGAGCTGTTCGAGGAGGAGGCGTCGCGTGCTCCGGACAGCGTGGCGGTGGACTCGGATACGGGCTCGCTCACCTATGGTGAGCTCGCCCGGCGCGCCCGGGCGTTGGCCCGGCGGCTCCAGGAGGCCGGTGTCGGACCCGAGAGCCGGGTGGGGGTCTGCCTCGGGCGCTCGCCCGAGATGGTGGTCGCTCTCCTCGCGATCCTGCGGTCGGGCGGAGCCTATGTGCCGCTGGACCCGGGCTATCCCCGGGAGCGGCTGGACTTCATGCTGCGGGATGCGGGGGTGCGCGTGCTGGTGGCGCGGGCGCCGCTACCCCCGGCACTGCCGGATGTGTCCCAGGCCCGGATCACCCTCATCGATCCGAACGCCAGGGTGGAGATGGCAGGCGTCGCGGGGATCTCCGGGGGCGGCGACCGGCTGGCCTACGTCATGTACACCTCGGGCTCTACGGGCACGCCCAAGGCGGTCGGCGTGCCGCACCGGGCCGTCGCGCGGCTGGTGCGGCGGCAGAACGGTTATGCCCGGTTCGGGCCGGACGAGGTCTGGCTGCAGCTCGCGCCCGTCTCCTTCGACGCTTCGACGTTGGAGATCTGGGGCGCGCTGCTGCATGGTGGGCGGCTGGCCGTGGCGCCTGCCGGCGTCCTCTCGCTGGAGGAGCTGGGGCATACGCTCTCGCGGCACGGCGTCACCTCCCTGTGGCTCACCGCGGGCCTCTTCCATCAGCTCGTGGACCACCGCCTGGAGGCGTTGCGGCCGGTGCGCCAGCTCCTGGCCGGCGGCGAAGCCCTCTCCGTCCCCCACGTCCGGCGGGTGCTGGAGGCGCTTCCCGGTACACGGCTCGTCAACGGCTACGGGCCGACGGAGAACACCACCTTCACCTGTTGCCATCCGCTGGCCGGTCCGGCTGATCTGGGAGCCCCGCTGCAGACAGTGCCTCTCGGCCGGCCCATCGGACACACCCGAGTCCACATCCTGGACCGCCAGGATCTGGC
Source organism: Thermoanaerobaculia bacterium (assembly GCA_035628695.1). Lineage (GTDB taxonomy): Bacteria > Acidobacteriota > Thermoanaerobaculia > Multivoradales > UBA5704 > DASPJI01. Next base: position 2,932 of record DASPJI010000793.1, read on the forward strand.
GGTGCCCCTGGGGGTGGCGGGCGAGCTCTGCACAGGGGGCGACGGCTTGGCGCGGGGCTATCTGGGGCGGCCGGAGCTGACAGCGGCGGTGTTCGTCCCCGATCCATTCGGCAAGCCTGGCGAGCGTCTGTACCGGACCGGCGACCGGGCGCGGCTTCTGCCCGACGGGCGGGTCGAGTTCCTGGGCCGTCTCGACCAGCAGGTCAAGCTCCGGGGCTTTCGGATCGAGCCGGGCGAGGTGGAGGCGCGGCTTTCTCAGCATCCTGCGATCCTCCAGAGCGCCGTCGTCGTGCGCGAGGATGAGCCGGGCGACCGGCGTCTCGTCGCCTACGTGGTCCAGGACCCCGGCTTCCGACCCGAGAGCGGCGACGCCGGCGCGGAGCAGGTGTCTCAGTGGAGCGCCCTCTTCGATGACCTGTACGAGCAGGAGTCCGCCGAGGCGGACCCGGCGTTCAACATCATTGGTTGGGAGAGCAGCTACACCGGCCGGCCGCTCGGCCGCGAGGAGATGCGCGAGTGGGTGGAGGACACGGTGGGGCGGATCCTCTCCCTGGAGCCGCGCCGCGTCCTGGAGCTGGGCTGCGGCACCGGCCTCCTCCTCTTCCGGGTGGCGCCCCGAGCCGACCTCTATGTCGGGACCGACATCTCCCGGCGGGCCCTGGACTACGTGGAAAGCCGGCTTGCGCCGACGGGCCTGGACAGCTCTCGGGTGCGGCTCCTGCACCGCGCCGCGGACTGCTTCGACGGCCTGGAGCCGGGCTCCTTCGATGCCGTGGTCCTCAACTCGGTAGCCCAGTATTTCCCGGACGCCGAGTACCTGTCGCGGGTGCTGGAGCAGGCGGTGGCCGCCGTACGGCCGGGAGGCGCGGTCTTCGTCGGCGACCTGCGGAGCCTGCCGCTGCTGGACGCCTTCCATACCTCTGTGGAGCTGTTCCAGGCAGAGGACAACCTGCCCCTGGATCATCTTCGGGCGAGGGTGCAGGCGCGGCACGGGCAGGAGGGCGAGCTGGTGGTGGCCCCAGCCTTCTTCGCCGACCTGGCGCGGCGGCTCCCCGGGATTCAGCGGGTGGAGGTCCACCCCGAGCGCGGGCGGATCCATAACGAGCTCACCCGCTTCCGCTATCAGGCCGTGCTGCGGGTGGGGGAGGAGGCCGCGCCGGTCTCGGCCGCCCCGGCGGCCCCGGTGGAGATCCGCTGGCTCGACTGGCGCCGCGACGGCCTCGACCTCGAAGGCCTGCGGCGGCTCCTCCGCGAGCGGCGCCCCGAGGGCCTGGGCCTCCTCGGGATTCCCAACGCCCGCACCGCCACTGACTCCGCGGCGGTCCGCCTGCTGGCACGGGAGGACGGCCTGGCGACCGCCGGCGAGCTGCGTCGTGCCGCCGAGCTGGAAGCCGGCGAGGGAGTGGACCCCCAGGCCCTCTGGGACCTGGCCGGTGAGCTCCCCTACGAGGTGGAGCTGGGTTGGGCCTCACCGGGCGGCGACGGGCGCTTCGACGCGGTGCTGCGGCGGCGCGGCACCACCCTGCCGCCAGCCGCCACGCTGCTGCCGCAGCCGTCTCCGGCGCCCGAGCGCAACGACCTCATCGGCCTCGCGAATGATCCTCTCCGGGGGCGGTCCGCGCGGCGTATCGCGCCCATGTTGCGGGAGTTTCTGGCCGCGAGCCTCCCGGAGCACATGGTGCCGTCCGCCTTCGTGCTCCTCAATGCTCTGCCCATCTCGCCCAATGGCAAGGTGGACCGGCGGCGGCTGCCGGTGCCCGAGCTGGCGCGGCCCGACGCGGGCCGGT
>DASPJI010000794.1:0-3893 GCA_035628695.1 Thermoanaerobaculia bacterium
CCGTGCCCTGCCTGGGAGTCTGAATGCCGATCCGCCTGATCCTCGCCGACGACCATCCCATCATCCTCGACGGGCTGCAGCAGCTCTTCCGGCTGGAGCCCGATTTCGAGGTGGTGGCCTGCTGCCGGGACGGCGAGGAGACGCTCAAGGCGCTGCGCCTGCACGCTCCCGACATCCTGGTCCTGGACATCCGGATGCCGCGCGGGGACGGCCTGGCGGTGCTGCGGGCCCTGGCTGGTGAGAAGCTGGCCGAGGAGAAGCCCGCCACCCGTGTCGTCCTGCTCACTGCCGCGGTGGAGGAGAACCAGCTCGTCGAGGCCCTGGAGCTCGGGGTCGGCGGGGTCGTCCTCAAGGAGATGGCGCCGCGCCTGCTGGTGGAGGCGGTGCGCGAGGTGCACGGCGGCGGCCGGTGGCTGGACCAGGGCTCCACCCACCGCGCGCTCGACAAACTGCTGCAGCGGGAGGCCAACAGCCGCGAGACGGCGCGCCTCCTGACCCCCCGGGAGCTGGAGATCGTGCGCATGGTGGCGCGCGGCCTGCGCAACCGCGCCATCGCCGAGCAGCTCTTCATCACCGAGGGGACGGTCAAGATCCACCTCCACAACATCTACCAGAAGGTCGAGGTCGACGGACGGCTGGAGCTGACCCTCTATGCCCAGAGCCGCGGGCTGGTGTAGCTCTCGCCCGGTCTGACAGAATCGGCGGGTGATTCTCGACCGGATTTCCCGCTACCTGACCGACCCCCGGAGCGCCGCCTTCGACGAGCTGGCGCTCGCCGCCTTCGCCTTCCAGTACGAGCGTATCGAGCCCTACCGCCGGCTCTGCCAGGGCCGCGGCGTGACGCCCGAGACCGTCGCCGCCGACTGGCGGCGGGTACCGCCGGTGCCCACCTCGGCCTTCAAGACCCTGACCCTCGCCGCCGAGGCCCCCCGGGAGGTGTTCCGCAGCAGCGGCACGACCGCAACGGAGGGGGAGAGGAGCGTCCACCATCACCCCTACCCGGACCTCTACCGGCAGGTGATCGACGCCTCGTTCCCCCGCTTCTGTCTGCCGCTCGGCGCGCCGGTCCCCATGCTCTCCCTGGTCCCCACCCGCGAGCAGCTCCCCGACTCGAGCCTGTCGTTCATGATCGACCACGTGCTGGCCCGCTACGGCGCTCCGCAGAGCGCCACCGCCTTCGGGGCGCGCGGCGTCGAGGTGCCGAAGGCGCGCTCCTGGGCCGGCGGCCGGCAGCGGGAGGGGCGGCCGGTCCTGGTGCTCGCCACCGCGCTCGCCCTCGCCCAGTGGCTCGACGCCCTGGAGAGGCAGGACCTGCGCTTCCGGCTGCCCGCGGGCAGCGCCGTCTTCGAGACCGGCGGCTTCAAGGGGCGCTCCACGGAGCTGACCCGGGAGGATCTCCTGGCCCGGCTCGGCGAGCGCCTGCACGTGACGCCGCGGGCCGTGGTCCGCGAGTACGGCATGACCGAGCTGACCAGCCAGTTCTACACCCGCGCCCTCCTCGGCGGCGACCCCGACCTCTTCGTCGCCCCGCACTGGACACGCGTCCGCATCCTCGATCCCGCGACGCTGGAGGAGGCGCCCGCCGGCACCCCCGGCCTGGTCGCCGTCTTCGACCTGGCGAACCTGGGCTCCGCGGTGCACCTGCTGACCGAGGATCTGGGCGTCGCCGAAGGCGAAGGCTTCCGGCTCCTGGGCCGCGCCGCCGGAGCGGAGCTGCGTGGATGCTCGCTGGTGGCCGAAGAGCTGGCGCGGTAGCCCTCACCCCCCTGCCCCTTCTCCCGCCCTCCCTCTCCGCTCCTCGGGAGAGGGGGAGGCGGACACTGCGTTGTGTTCCCGGAGCGTTGCGGGAACACAAACAGTGTTCCCGGTCCACTCCCGGAACACAAACGAGCCTTCCCGGATCCTTGGGGAAGGTTCCCGGATCACAATCTCGCCGGGCGCGGTGACTCTCCCCCCTTCCCCGGCCGCCATTCCTGTTCCCCGAGTGATCCCCGGAGCAGGAATAATGTTCCGGGAACACTCCCGAGTGATTCTCCCAGCCTCCCGAATGATCCCGCGCCGGGGGATTGTGATCCGGGGAACACGAATAGCGTTCCGGCGGAGGCGGATTGTGATCCGGGAGAGGGGGATTGTGTTCCGGGGAGGGCTACGACAGCGCCTGCAGCGGGTGAATCCCCCCGTTGTGCCAGGTGGCGTCCGGGGATTGCAGCTCGCCGGGGGCCGCGAAGCGGGAGAAGCCCAGGGCCGAGAGCCGGGGGACGAGCGCCCGCGCCTCCTCGCCGGCCAGCGCCGCTCCCTGGAGGCGCCCGCTCCAGGGAGAGAGGATCTCCGGCAGGCTCCCGAGATCCTCCAGGGGGTGGACCCGCACCGTCCGCAGCCCCGGGGAGGGACGGAACGCCGGGGCCGGATCGACGAGGACGGTCCCCGCCGCCAGCGGCAGGTCTGGCCGCGGGTTCGGATGATGGAGCCCGCGCATCTCCCCTTCGAGCCGCGCCTGCTGCACGGCGGCCAGAGCCGCGGAGCCGGCGGGGCCGGGGGGCCAGCGGCGGGCGAGGTCCGCCAGCGCCCGCGCCAGGCTCTCCGCCAGGGCCGCCGCGTCCCCCGCCGTGTAGACCGCGGCGATGGACAGGCACCCCCGCTGGTCGAACAGGGCGATGTCCCGCGCGAGGCCCTCGGTGACGGCGTCCGGCGCGACCGATCCGATCACCGCCAGGCTCGTCTTGGGGCCATACCCCACCACCCGGCCGGGCGCCCGCCCCTCCAGCGAGGCGACCGCCTCGGCCTCGCCGTAGGCGATCACCGTCCCCGCCCGTTCCAGCACCGGGGCTTCGAGCTCCCGGTCGCCACCGGGCCAGACCGCCGCGGCGACCCCCCCGGCCAGGCGCGGCTCCCGCCGGGCGAGGGCGGCGAGGAAGGCCGGAGCGAACAGCGGCTCGGCGGAGGGGGACTTGAGGAGCACCGGCCGGCGTAGCGCCAGCGCCGGCAGCAGCGGCTGCACCGCCAGAGCCGGCAGGTTCGCCGCCAGCACCACCAGCACCGGGCCGGCCGCGGGGCCGGCCGCTGGAGTCACCGCAGCCGCCTCGGCGAACAGCGCCGCCGCCGGCTCCCGGCGCACGCCGCCCAGCACCGCCTCCATCGCCGCCGCCAGCCCTTCAACGGAGAGCCGGCAGGTCCGGGCGAGGCCGGGGTCCAGCGCCCGGCGCTCGGGAGAGGCCGGATCGAGGAACGCCTCCACCGTCTCCGCCCAGCAGTCGAGCAGCCGCTCCGCCGGAATCGCCCGCAGCGCCGCCTCGCCGTCGCGCAGCCGGTCCATCAGGGAGGCGAGGGCTTCCGGGGTGGGGACGTCACGGATCATCAGAGGATTATGATGCCCGGTCATGGAGGCGACGGTCAGCCATTTCGAGATCCCGGCCCGCGACCTGGAGCGGGCGGCCCGCTTCTACCGGGAGGTCTTCGGCTGGACGGTGGAGCCCGTCGCCTGGGAAGGACATCCTTATTACAAGGTGCGCGGCTCGGCGAAGCCGGCGGAGGGGGGGAGGGCGGGGATCGACGGCGGCCTCCTGCCCGCGGACCCGGGCACTCCGCACCCTCTCCTCGTCGTCCACGTCTCCGGCGCCCCGCTGGAGACCTGGCTCGACCGGATCACCGCCGCCGGCGGCACCCTCGACCTCCCCGCCGCCTCCGTCGGCACCATGGGCGTGTTCGCCCGCTTCCGTGATCCGGAGGGGAACCTCCTGGGGCTGTGGGGGCCAGGGGGCATAGGCGCTAACTTAACCCTCCAAGCTGAAAAGCAGCCTGGACAGCTTGGGGGGCCTGTTTGCTGCGGGCTCGGGGAGAGTCCAAGACGTGACGGGCGATCTCAGAGGCCTTGCGGATGAGCTCGGTGAAGCTCA
>DASPJI010000795.1:0-3234 GCA_035628695.1 Thermoanaerobaculia bacterium
CTCGCGCACGCGCGTCACGGCCTGCACCGCGAGCAGCGAGTGACCACCGAGCTCGAAGAAGTCATCACGCACGCTCACCCGCGCCACCCCGAGCACGTGCGACCACAGCTCGGCCAGCGCGATCTCCGTCGGTGTCCGCGGCGCCGACCGCTCACCCTGCGGCAAGGCGTCCGGACGGGGCAGCGCCTTGCGGTCCACCTTGCCACTGGGAGTCAGCGGCAACGAGTCCAGCTCCATCAGAACCGACGGCACCATGTAGGACGGCAGCCGCGAGGCAAGGGCCTCCCGAAACGCATTCTGCGAGACCGCGGAGCCCGGCTCGCATACCAGGTAGGCCACCAGCCGGGCATCCGCCAGCTCGTCCTGGCGTGCCACCACCACGGCCTGCCGCACCGAGGGCTGCTCCACCAGTGCCGCCTCGATCTCCCCGGGCTCCACCCGGTATCCGCGGACCTTGACCTGATGGTCGACCCGGCCCCGGAACTCGATCTCCCCTCCGAGCAGGCGCCGCCCCAGATCGCCCGTCCGGTACAGTCTCGCTCCACCGGACGACGCGAAGGGATCGGGCTCGAACCGCTCCGCCGTCAGCTCCGGCCGGCCCAGGTAGCCCCGGGCCAGGCCCGCGCCACCGATGCAGATCTCTCCGACCGCACCCATCGGCACCAGCTCCAGGTGGCGACCCAGCAGGTGGACCGAGGTGTTGGCGATCGGCCGGCCGATCGAAACCCCGGTGCCGGCCGTCTCCGGCAGCTCATCATCCACCCGCCGCAGCATCGACCAGATCGTCGTCTCCGTGGGTCCGTAGAGGTTCCACAGCGAGCCCACCCGGGCCGAGATCTCCCGCGCCAGATCGCGTGGCAACGCTTCACCGCCGCAGAGGGCCTTCAGCCCCGGAGTGCCCTGCCACCCGCTTTCCAGCAGCAGCCGCCAAGTGGCCGGAGTGGCCTGGAGCACCGTGGCCCCCGCCAGCGCCGCCGCCAGACGCACGCCGTCCATCGCCGTCTCATGGCTCGCCAGGAGCACCTGGGCTCCGACGGCCAGCGGCAGGTACAGCTCCAGTCCGGCGATATCGAAGGAGACCGTGGTCACCGCCAGCAGCACGTCCGAGGAGCCCAGACCAGGCTCGCGCCTCATGGAGGTCAGGAAGCTCACCAGCCCTCCATGGCGCACCTCCACTCCCTTAGGACGGCCCGTCGAGCCCGAGGTGTAGATGACGTAGGCCAGAGCCTCCGGCACCGCCAACGGCGTCAGATCGCCGCCGTCCCCTTCCTCGCTGGCCCCGACCTCCACCACCACCAGGCCCTCGCGGACCGGCAGATCCGCCCCCGGACGCCTCAGCAGCACCGAAGCACCGCTGTCCTCCAACACATAGGCCAGGCGCTCCGCCGGATGGGTCGGGTCCAGCGGGACATAGACGCCTCCAGCTTTCCAGACCGCCAGGAGCGCCACCACCAGCTCCGTCGAGCGCTCCAACGCCACCGCCGCCAAAGCTCCCGGGATGAGTCCCAGCTCACGGAGACGCCGCGCCAGACGGTTGGCCCGGGCGTTCAGCTCCGCATAGGTCAGGACCTCTCTCCCCTCGACCCGCAGCGCCACCGCCTGGGGCGAGCGCCGCACCTGGGCTTCGATGAGCTGGTGCGCGCAGATGCCGGGATAGTCCAGGGCCGTGTCGTTCCACACGGCCAGCACCTGCTGCCGCTCGGCCTCCGGCAGCACTGGCAGCTCGGACAGGCGCTGCTCCGGCGCCGCGGCGATCCCTCCGAGAAGAGTCCGGTAGTGGGCCGAGAAGCGCTCAATGGTGGAGCGCTCGAACAGGTCCGAGCTGTACTCCCAGGAGATCTCCAGACCCGCCCCCGTCTCCATCACGTAGGCCTGGAGATCGAACAGTGACGTCTCGGTCGGCTGCGGCAGCGGCTCCATCGCCAATTCCGAGAGCTCGAGGCGGGAAGCCGGCACATTGAGCAGGTTGAACATCACTTGGAAGAGCGGGTTGCGCGACAGGTCGCGCTGCGGCTGCAGCTCCTCCACCAACTGCTCGAACGGCAGGTCCTGGTGCGCCTGGGCGCCAAGGCTGGTCTCCTTGACCCGCTCCAGAAGCCCCAGGAAACCTGGATCATCTGACAGGTCGGTCCGTAGCACCAGGGTGTTGACAAAGAAGCCGATCAGGCTCTCCAGACCGCTGTGGGTCCGGTTCGCGATGGGCGAGCCGATCACAATGTCTTCCTCGCCGCTGTAGCGGCCCAGCAGGGCCTTGAAGGCTCCCAAGAGGACCATGAACAAGGAGGCGTCGTTCCGCCGCGCCAGGCTCGACAAGGACGCGGCCAGCTCCTGGGGGAAAGAGGTCCGCCAGCGGCCACCGCGGAAGGTCTGGACGGCCGGACGCGGCCGGTCGGACGGCAGCTCCGTGCCTGGCGTTCCAGTCAGCCGCTCGCGCCAGTAGCGCAGTTGGCGCTCCAGCACGTCGCCGGTCAGCCACTGCCGCTGCCAGACCGCGAAGTCGGCGTACTGGATAGGCAGCTCGGGCAGCGGCGAGGGGCGTTCCTGCGAGAACGCCGCATACAGGGCCGCCACCTCCCGCACCAGGATCCCCATGGACCAGGCGTCGGAGACGATGTGGTGCATGCCGAAGAGCAGGACGTGATCGGTGCTCTCCCCGTCGAGACGCAGCAGGGCGGCGCGCAGGAGGCCGGGCCGGGTGAGGTCGTACGGCCGCGATCCGCTCACCACCCCGGCGGCGAGCACCGCCTCGTCCCGCCGCCCGGCCGGCAGCCCGGTCAGGTCGACCAGCGGCAGGCCGGTTTCGAGGCCGGGCTCGATCCGCTGTACTGGCTGGCCTTCCACCTCGGCGAAGCGGGTGCGTAGCGTCTCGTGGCGCCGCCCCACCTCGCGGAGGCTCCGGCGTAGCGCGGCCAGATTCAGAGGCCCGATCAGGCGCATCCCGCCTGACAGGTTGTAGAAGGGGTTCCCCGGCATGAGCCGGTCCAGAAACCAGAGTCGCTGCTGCGCGTAGGAGAGCGGCGCCGGACCGGCTACGTCTTCCCGTCGCGCGAGCGGGGGGATCGACAATCCGTTGGCCGCGCTCCTCCCCCGCTCCACCGCCCGTGCCAGGCCCGCGAGCGTGGGATGCTCGAAGAACGCGCGTAGCGGCAGGTCCACCTCCAGCACCTGGCGGATGCGCGCCAGGACCCGTGTGGCCAGCAACGAGTGCCCGCCCATGTCGAAGAAGCCGTCCTC
>DASPJI010000796.1:0-15359 GCA_035628695.1 Thermoanaerobaculia bacterium
GGAGGGGCTCGCCCCCTCCCGGAAGGGGGCGAGCATCTCCCGGCAGACCTCCTCCAGCCCCCGCTCCCAGGCCTCGCCGAGCAGCGCGTCCGTGGCCCGGGGTGCGATCTCGTCCCGCAGACGAGCGGCGCTCACCGGCTCCCCATAGTGATGGATGTCCACGTACCCGAGCAGCCGGCCGCGGCGGGTGAAGAAGACCCGGACCGCCTGGTAGCCGCCGACGTCATCGAGGGGGGCGAGCCGGTCGCAGTCCACCATCCGCACCGCCATGGGACGGAGGGCGAGCGGCGGCGCCTGCGGGGCTTTGAGGGGGGGCAGCCCTTCCCCGGTCTCGCGGGCGATCTCCGCGGCCCGCCGCCGCGCCCGCCGGTGGCGAGGGAGACCGGCGAGCGATCCCCACAGCTCGGCCAGGATCAGGTCGCGCGGGAAGCCGCCCGGACGGAGGAAGGACTTGGCCAGCCGCCGCAGGCTCCACCACCCGAACCACCAGACGCCGAAGCGCAGGCACTTGGCGCGCTCCCCGGGATAGGCGAGGGCGGTGCGGACCAGGAAGGAGTAGAAGCCCACCCCGTTGTTGGCGATCTGCTGGCGCAGCTTGTCATAGCCCGGACGGTGCCGGTGGCGCACCAGGGCCTCGGGCTCGTAGACCAGCGTGTGCCCCGACTGGAGCACCCGGAAGAACATCTCGAGGTCACCGCCGCCGTTGGTCACCGTGCCCACGTCGAGCGCCGGATCGAACGGCCCGATGCGGTCGAACAGGGAACGGCGATAGGCCATGTTGGCCCCGGTCCCGAAGCGCCCCGCGCCATGATGGCTGATGTGGGGTCCGCCGCCACGGACCGGCGGGACATGGAACCAGAGGCGCCGGCAGCCGCGCCCGAAACCGCCGTAGCTCTCGAACAGCACCTGAGCCTCGGTCTCCAGCTCGAACGGGGCTACCAGGCCGGTCACCGCCGCCACCTCCGGGTGGTCCGCGAAGACGCGGGCGATGGCGCCGGCCCAGCCGGGGTCCACCCGCACGTCGTCGTCGGTGTAGGCTACGATCTCACCCTGAGCCTCCCGGATCGCCCGGTTGCGCGCCCAGTCCAGGCCCGGCCGCGGCTCCCGGCAATAGCGCACCCGGGGGTGGCGCTCGCGCACCAGCCGCTCGGTGGCATCGCTGGTGGGGGCGTTGTCCACCACCAGCAGCTCCAGCGCCGGGTACTCCATCCGCTCCAGAGCCGCCAGGCACGCCGCCAGATCCTCCGTCCGGTCCCTCGTACATACTGCGATGGTCACTAGAGGTAGAGACGACACGGAAGGTGGTGCCTCCCCCCCTGAGAGGGCGTGCGGTAGGGAGTGGGGGAGGTCAGGAGGGGGGTTTTCCATCTCCGCCGCCAGCAGCGCGGTCAGTAGCGGTCCCGCCGCCTGTTGGAAGAGCGCCCGCTCCAGCGCGGCCGCCGTGCACCCTCCCGCCTCCACCGGGACGCGGAGGGAGGCCACGGGCCGGCCACGCAGCCGCACCAGGGCCTCCACCGCCCGGTACCGCTCGAGCCCCGTGAGATCGGGGAGGGGCCGCGACAGCTCCAGGTCGACGACCTTGATCGGCTGGAACACCGGGCTCAAGTCGCCTCCTCCCCGCCCAGGTAGGCGGCGACGACCTCGTCGATCCCGCCGTCCATCCGTACCCTCCCCCCCTCCAGCCACAGGCCGCGGGTGCAGAGGCCGGAAAGCCCGTCGAGGTCGTGGGAGACCAGCACCAGCGTCCCGCCGCCGGCGCGGAACCGCTCCAGCCGCTCCAGGCACCGGCCGCGGAATTCCTGATCGCCCACGGCCATGACCTCGTCCAGGAGCAGGATGTCCGGCTCCACGGCCATGGTGACGGCGAAGGCGAGCCGCGCCTGCATGCCCGACGAGTAGTACTTGACCGGTGTGTCGATGAAGTCGCCCACGCCCGAGAACTCCACGATACCGGGGAAGCGAGCGGCCACCTCGCGCCGGCCGAGCCCCAGCATGGCGGCGTAGAGCTGGACGTTCTCGCTGCCGGTCAGCTCGGGGTGGAAGCCTGCCCCCAGCTCGATGACCGTGCCGACGCGGCCGCGGGTCTCGATCTCGCCCGCCGTCGGTTCGTAGATGCCGGCAAGAAGACGCAGGACCGTGCTCTTGCCCGAGCCGTTGAGGCCGATGAGCGCCACCGACTCGCCGCGTCCAATGCTGAAGCTGAGGTCCGCCAGGGCGAAGCTGGGCCGGCGCACGTGCACGGGCTGGCGTGTCAGGTGGCGACGGAACAGCTCGCGCAGCGAGGTCGTGCGGTGCTCGTAGTAATAGAAGGTCTTGCCCACGCCGCGGCAGACCAGCGCCGGCTCCTGGGGGACCGGAGCGGCCGTCGGCTCAGACGATCTCGGCGAGGACCGGTCGATAGCGGCGGAATACGGCATGGCCGAACCAGGCGATGAGGGCGGTCACGAGCACGGTCGAAGCGAGGAGGCCGAGGTCCGGCGCCCTCCCTTCGTACAGCACGGTGCGCGCCAGGGTTAGGAGGCCGGCGAACGGATTGAGCAGGTAGAGCGGCCGCACCGATTCCGGCACCATGGCCGCCGGGTAGAAGACCGGAGAGGCATAGAACAGGATCATCATCGCGATCGGCACCGTGTGCTGGACATCGTGGAACAGCGCCGAGAAGGTGGCGATGGGCAGCGACAGGCCCACCACCAGGACCAGCGCCACCAGCACCAGCACCGGCAGCCAGAGGAACGAGAGCGGCACGCCGTGATGGAGGAAGACGGCGAGCAGGATCACGGTGAGCACCATCTCGGTCAGGAACTCGACCAGGCGTGAGAGGGCCGCCGCCAGCACCAGCACCTCAGCCGGGAAGGGGACGCTACGGGCCAGGTGGGCATGCTCGGGCAGCACCGCCGTGGCCGCGGACAGCGTCTGGGCGGCGAAGCTCCAGAGGAAATAACCGGCGATTAGGAACGCCCAGTAGTCAGGCACGTCGAGGCGCACCACGAAGCCGAACACCCCCACCAGCACGGCGATGGTGAGCAGCGGGTTGATCAGGGTCCAGACGAAGCCGAGGAACGAGCGCTGGTACTTGACGCGCAGATTGCGCAGCACCAGGTTGCGGAGCAATTCCCGGGCACGCCAGACCTCCACCAGTGGTGAGGGGCGGCGCCGTGAGGAGACGCGTGACGGGGCCAGGGAGATCAAGCCCGTCCCTCCCGGCGCCCCGCCGCCACCCGCTGCGCCTCGGGATAGGCCCAGAGGCCCCGCCAGCAGCCGGCGAGCATGCGCAGCAGGACCGGCGCCGGCAGCGGATCGCGTCCGGCGGCGCGGCGGGCGAGGCGCACCGCCGGCTTTCCCAGGCGCCAGGCGAGGAACGCCAGCAGGTCCAGACGGCGCCGGCCGCCGGTCCGCCGCAGCGACTTCACGAGGAACGCCACCAGCGCCCGTTGATGGCCGACGATCTGATCGAAGGCGGCCGGCAGCTCCCGCCGGTGCTCGTGAAAGGCGGCGGCCGTGGGCTCGTAGACCACCTCGAACCCAGCTTCGAGCAGGCGCCAGAGGGCGTCATGGTCGCCGCCTCCGGGCAGCGCCGGTCCCAGGTCGAGCGCCTCGTCGAAGCCTCCGAGGGCGAGCAGGGTCTCGCGCCGGACCGCCAGGCTGCAGCCGCTGCCCACGCTGACCGCCCAGGCAATGAGCGGCGCGCGCCGTCCATGCAGCGGCCGGCGGGCGTCATGGGGGAGCCGCACCCGGCCGGTGCCGCGGCTGAACCCGCCATTGGCCTCGAACAGGCGCTGCGCTTCGGTCTCGAGGGCCAAGGCCTCGACGCGGCCGGTGGCGGCGCCCACTCGGGGATCCTCCTGGAAGGGGCGGAGCAGCGCTGCCGCCCACTCCGGGCCGGCCACCGCGTCATCGTCGAGGAAGGCCACCACCTGGCCACGGGCCTCGTGGAGCGCCCGGTTGCGGGCGAAGTCGAGGCCCGCCACCGGCTCGGCCAAGTAGCGGACCGCCGGAAACTCGTCCATCACCAGTGATCGGGTGCGCCCGCCGTGCTCACCAGCATCCTCCGGCCCGTTGTCCACCACCAGGATTTCCTCCGGGGGCTGGCTCTGGGACTGGAGCGACGCGAGAGCACGGCGGAGCAGGTCCGGCCGGTTCCGGGTGCAGATGGCCGCCGATAGACCGATCCCGCTCATGCGTCCGCGCCCACCCTTCTCTAGCGCCAGCGGGGTACCGGCGCCGTCCCCGTGCCCCGCCGCCGCAGCCAGCGCCAGCCGCCGAGGGTCAGGCCCGCGGCGTAGGACAGATGGGCCGTGAGCAGCAGCGGCAGCATGGCGACCGGCTCGACCTTCCCGGCCCGCAGCCAGCAGCCTAGGGTGTGAAAGGTGTGGGCGAAGGCCAGGGGGAGGCCGGCGGCGATGAGCAGCCTGGGGTGCCGGTAGAGGAGGTTCCAGCGGCTGGTGCCGGTCTCCGCCTTGCCTTCGACGGAGCTGTAGCCCCACCGGAAGTGCCGGCGAAGGAGGTTCCCGACCCCGGTCCGGTTGTGGTGGTGGACCAGCGCCGCCGGCTCGAACCGGATGCGCGTCCCCGTCCTCCGGAGCTGTCCCTGCCAGCGCAGCTCCTCGTGGCCATCCGCCACCGGGCCCTGCTCGGTGAAGCCGGCGGTGGCGAGGAACGCGTCGCGGCGGACGCTCAGATTGGCCGGCGTGTGGTTGGGCACGTAGCCCGCGGGGCGGCCCGGGTGGACGTGGTAGCTGCCGCAATAGTGGTCACAGCGGCCGGTGAAGGGGAGGTCGTCCGGCGCGTCCAGCGCTCCGCCGACCACAGTCTCACCGGCGGCGTGGGCAGCGAGGAGCGCGGCAAGCCAGCCCGGGCCCGGGATGCAGTCGGCGTCGAGGAAGATGATGGGATCTCCCGTCGCGGCGGCGGCTCCGCGGTTGCGCGCCGCGCCGGGCGAGCCGGGCTCCCCGGGAGAGCGCACCGGCACGACCCGGGCGCCAGCGCCGGAGGCGACCGCCGCGGTGTCATCCGTCGACCCATCATCGGCGACGACGACCTCGAGCTCCACACCCTCGGGCGCCTGATCGAAGACGGCGCCCACCGTCTGCCCGATCCGCGGCTCCTCGTTCCGGGCGGGGATCACCACAGAGACCCTGGAAAAAGCGGTGGAGAAGGGGAGGGAGGCTTCAGGCGGCTGCGACACCGTTGACCTCCTTGTACAGCTCGCCTACCGAGCGGACGAAGGTGAACCAGCCGAACCTCTCCTCGGCGTGGGCGCGCCCCGCCGCTCCCAGCCGCGCCGCCAGCTCCGGCTCGCGCAGCAGGCGCACGATGGCGCGGGCGATGTCCGGCGACCAGGCGCCGGTGAGGAGCGCCCGGCTCTCGTCCAGCGCCGAGCGGTGGGCGGGGATGTCGGTGGCGACGATCGGCTTGCCGGCGGCGAGATAGTCGAAGATCTTGAGCGGCAGGTTGTCGCCATGGGAGCGGGGGGAGACCACTACGTCGGCCAGGGCAAGATAGTGGGGGATGCGCTCCCGCGGTTGGCGCCTGACCACCCGCAGGACGCCGCTGCGCACCAGCTCCACATGCCCCCGCTCGATGGTGGTCCCGCCCGACTCCTCGGCTCCCACCAGGACGAACGTCACCTCCGGCACCGCGGCCCGCACGAGCGGGATAGCGGCCAGCAGTTCGGGCAGCCCCTGGTAGCCCTCGAAGGTGCCGGTGTAGAGCACCACCCGCCGTTCCGGCGCGATGCCCAGCTTGGCCCGCAGAGTCGCCCCCTCCTCCTGCGAGGCCGCCGGCAGGGAGGCAGCGAACTGCCACTCCCGCAGCCGCACCCCCGGTACCGCCGCCCGCACCCGGGCGGCCAAGCCGGCGCTGCTCACCACCGAGTCGGCCCGGCGGAGGAGCCAGCGCTCCACCCGCCGGAGCGCGACCTGGACCGGCCCGCGGAACGGCAGGTACTGAGCGAGCTGCTCGGGAAGGCTCGACTGCATGTCGTAGATCACCGGCACCCGGAACCGCTTCCCCAGGAGCACCGCAGGGAACGCTGCCTCCTCGACCGCGTGGATGCAGGCGTAGGTCCCACTCGACAGGCGGCGGGCCAGCTCCGCGATCAAGGAGACGTCGAGCAGGATCTTCGCGACCGACAACCCCACGGGCACCCGCCGCAAGCCGAAAGGATTGGCCGAACGGAAGTAACGGACTCGGGGGATTTCGATCGTGCGTCCGACCGGATAGGTCAGCAGGTCCACGTCATAGGCGAGCTGCGACAGCGCCCGCACGAGCTGGCACACGGCGATCGGCGTTCCGCGATCCTCGTAGAACGGCTGGGGGGCGACGACCAGGACTCGAGATCCGGACAGATGGATTCCTTTCGGCAAATGCCGAGACGGCGGAGACGAGGGACTGAATGAAGCAGGATGTGTGCCACAGCCCGGAGAGATCCGGCACGCGGGTTCTCTCGTGAAATCAAGGGGACCGCGAGAGAGACTTATTGGAGTCAATCCATAGGCGGAAATGTAGTTGTAAAGCGGGACGAGGGGAGAGAGGAAAGTGCATGGAGCAAGGGGGGCGGCGCCCCCCTTGCTCATGCCGTCTCTGCGGCGACCGATTCGGCCTTGGGCGCTCCCTTGGCGGGCTTGCCTGCCGACTTGCCCCGGGCCCGGGCGGCGCGGGACTGGTGGAGCTGGTACAGCAGGTCGTAGATCGCCAGCTCGTGCGCCCGGGCGGCGGAGCGGATCATCCGGTTGACGTGCATGTGGACGAAGCTCGGCGCGAGCTGCGCCCGCGAAACCGTCAGGCGTCCCTCCGCTTCCAGCCGTTCCAGCTCCGCGACGAGCGGTGCGTTGGCCTGCGAGCGGCGGTGCAGGACCATGAGTCCCGGCGCCAAGGGGCTCGTCTCGTCGTTGGCCGGATCGAGCAGGGCGTCCAGGCTCTTGCGCTCGGCGCGGAACTTCTGGTCGAGCTGCACGCGCAGCCCCTTGCCCATGCCGAACTCCCGGCCGAAGGACTCCCGCATCTGTCCCAGGACCGCGAGCTTGGCCTCGTCCTGGAGCCCGAGGTCGGAGAGCAGCATGTCGGCGCCGCGGAGGGCGAGCCGCCAGCGGGCGTCCGTCCCTTCGTCCCCCTCGATCATCTCGAGGATGGCGAGCACCGCCTCGCTGTCGACCTGGAAGAGGCGCTCGGCGATCGGCATCCCCTCGGGTCCGCCGTAGCGCTCCACCTCCCGCTGATAAGTGTCGTAGAGCACCTGCCAGAGGCGGCCGTCGGCCAGCATGGGGGCCACCGCCTCCTGCAGGGCGGGTACCACTTGGGACTGCAGGGCTGCCGGGTCGCCATGGAAGCGCACGCGCACGTGCCAGCCCGGATCGGAGTAGCGGATGAAGAACCAACCGTCCGCCGCGCCCGACCCGAGCGCCTGCCGGACCACCGGCGCCACGGCTTCGACCAGCACCCGGTCGGCGGTCGAGGTGCCGGTGTAGAGCTTGGCGAAGAGCCACTCGGAGCCCGGAGCGAAGGTGCGCGGATAGCCCTCCAGGGAGACCGGCGCTCGGCCCGGCGCGGTGATCGCCGCCGAGACCTGCGCGTCCGACGGGGCCTGCTGCGGCACGCGCACGAACGGGATCACCAACTCGTGCACGAACCGCCCCTCGGGGCCGCGGGCCCAGAGCTGCTCCGGAGTGGGAAAGAATTCGAGGATCTTCACCCGGTCGCGGCCCTCGATCACGTCGACGAACGTGTCGACCGAGAGGAAGTTGTCGAGGTCGACCAGCAACTCGTTGTCGCCGTCGGCCAGGGCGATGAGGCGGGGGAGCCGGCGCTCGGCCGCCCAGGAGCGGACGGCGGCGAAGCGCGCCGCCCCCTGGGTCTTGGCCAGCTCCTTGAGCTCCTCCTGGCTGACATACCAGGTAGCGCGGGAGAGCAGGATGCGGCCGAAGGTGACGCGGGGGAGGAACGGCGCCCCGTCGAGCGGGCCCCAGGTCCAGCCGCCGCCGGCCGACACGCCCTGGCTCTGCAGGATGCAGAGGAAGCGGTACATGCCCAGGCTGCCGGTCCAGAAGTTGTGGGCGCTGGTCAGCGCCGGGATCACCTCTTTGCCCAGCCGCCGCGAGCGCAGCACGATGCGGCCGCCCGATACCGACACCAGGAGATCGGTGATCGGGATCTGCTTCTCGGGAGGGGCGCCCGACCGTCCGAGGTAAGGGATCTCGTACTCCCGCAACACCGGCCGGGAGAGGATGTTGCCGATGCGCCCCTGGGGCAGGTGGACCACCTCGGCGAAGACGGCGTCGGCCCGCAGCGCCTCCTCGGCCCGCAGGTGCTCCTCGACGAGCCGGTGGAGATTCGGGTCGGCGTGGCAGAAGCGGCCGAGCAGCCGGGCGCCGGACGGGCCGCCCACGCCCTCCACCTGGACCTGGAACTCGCCCCGGTTCAGCGCCTCCCCGGACTCCGCGGCGATGGTGGCCATCACCTGGAAGGCGCGGGGCAGCGGCGACTGCTGGTCCTCGCCAGACCCGGGACGGGGTGGTGGCGCCAGCCGGTCGAGGTCGGCCTCGGTGAGCTGGACCTCCTGCCGGCCGCGGCTGAGCGCGTCGACGTAGAGACGGAAGAGGGTTCCCTGGCGCTGCCCCCAGGGGACCGTGGGATCGGCGGCCGGCGGCGCGAGTGGCAGGCCCTGGAGCAGCGGCGAAGCCTCGGCGCCGGCGCCGGTGGCGCGCTCGAAGCCGATGCCGATCTCTTCGTCCAGCACCTCGACGAGCGGCACCTCGCGCCCGTCGCCGTACCGCTCGGTGAAGTCGCTGCGGAAGCGCTCGATGGCCTCCTGCCGGCCGCGGCTGGTGAGGCGCTGGATGACCTCCACTCCGCGCATGATCTCCTCGAGCACCGCGCCGCCGAGAGCGGGGTTCTCGGCGGCCTTGACCATGTCGAGCTGGAAGAGGCGGGCCATCTCCACCGGCGTGGGCAGCGCCTCGAGATCCTTGGCGAGCTCGCGGTAGGGCTCGGGCGAGGAGCCGGCGCCACTGGCGTCCAGCTTCTCCAGGGTGTCCCGCGCCCGGATCAGCCGCGCGGCGGCCTCCTGGGCGATGGGGGCGGAGAGGGACTGGAGCTGGGCGATGAGGTCGTGGATCGCCTCCGGGCCGGTTACCGTCGGCCAGAGGTCGGAGACCAGAAGCTGGCTGTCGATCAGCTCGTCGATGTACTCCCGCGCCTCCTCGAAGGTGATCTCGCCGTCGGGGTCGGAGTCCACCAGCGCCTGGGCCAAGTCACGGGCGCGGGCGCCGTTGGCGGCGCGGCGCAGGGTGTCCTCCAGGTACTCGGTGCCGTCGACCGCCACCAGGTGGTGGGTGCGGACCTTGCGGTCGAGGCGCGCCTCGGCGTAGCGCAGGCGCCCGGCGGCCCGGTAGAGGCTGGAGTTCGGCCGATAGAGCAGCTCCTCGCGGATCTCGGGGTTCTGGCCCAGGTCCTCGCAGAGCGCGAAGAGATAGTCCATGTCGAGCCGCGTGTGCCGCTCGTAGGCGGAGCGGGGAACCACATTCAGGTGCGTGGGCGCGGACTCGTCCACGGGGCCGAGCGAGCAGCCGGAGAACAGGCCGAACGGCGTGGCCCGGGCGGCCATCCTGAACAGATAGCGCACCAGGGCGCGCTCGGCGCGCTGCCCCTTCTTGCTGTCCGGCTGGCTGCGCCAGAGATCGAGGCCGTCGAACAGCGAGGGGGAGGCGAGGAACACCGCCTCCTGGACCTCGGGCCTGTCGAGCAACTCGCGGATACGGGCGCGCAGCCGCTCCTTGTCGGCGGCCACCGCCTCCTCGAGCCGGGCAGGGTCGTCCAGGGCAGAGGCCGCCGCGAGTCCCTCGCTCAGGGCCTCCAGCTCCTCGAAGGGCAGAAGGGGGGTACGGAAGGCGAAGAAGCCTGACGGAACGAACGGACGGTCGATTCCTGCTTTAGCCACAGTCGGAGGAAGATACCACGGCTCCGGAAGGGTTTGATCCGCCTCCCGCCCGCCCACATCCTGCCCGGTCTCAGAAACCCCGCAGCTCCGCTAGCAGCGCCGCGTCCACCTTCGCCTTGACCGTCCGCCGGTCGAGGCCGAGGCGGCGGCCGGCCTCCTCGTAGCTGCCGGTGCGGGCATAGACCAGGGTGCAGTAGCGGCGGAGCACCTCCTCGGACGAGAGGTCGGCGGCCAGGATCTCCTCCGCCAGCCGCTCCCTCACCCCGGCCGTTCCCGGGCTCGCCGGCCGGTACTCGCGGCGGATCAGCACGTTGTTGACGCACTGGGCGAGCTCCCGGACGTTGCCCGGCCAGGGGTAGCCCGGCCCCAGGTTCTCCCGGATCCAGCCCTCCACCTCCCGCGCCACCACGGCCGCGAGCTCGTCCCCCACGGTCCGCCGGGCCAGGAAGAGCACCAGGTTCGACAGCTCCTCCGGCGCCGCGGCGATGCGCTCCCGCAGCGACGGCGTCACCAGGATGTCCGAGCAGAGCCGATAGTAGAGGTCGGCACGGAACCGCCCCGCCTGCATCTCGCGGGCGAGGTCGCGGTTCGTCGCCGCCACCACCTTGCCCTCGAAGCGGCGCGGCTTCGTGTCGCCCAGCCGTTGGAAAGACCGGGTCTCCAGCACCCGCAGGAGCTTCACCTGGATCGCCGGCTCGATCTCGCCGATCTCGTCCAGGAACACGGTGCCAAGGGGTGGGCAGACCTCCAGCCAGCCCGTGCGCTCCGCTACCGCGCCGGTGAAGGAGCCCCGCACGTGACCGAACAGCTCGGACTCGATGAGCGTCGGCGACAACGCCGAGAGATTCAGCGGATAGAAGGATTTCGCCCAACTCTCGCGGAACCTGAGGTTCGCCGGATCGAAAGGAATGTAGCGCGAGTAGCCGATCGCCCGCGCCACCAGCTCCTTGCCCGTACCCGAGGGACCGGTGACCAGGGTCGAGACGTCCCCCAGGGCACGGTAAAGGGACTGCTGATAACGCCGCAGGTCGTGGGTGAAGATGGACTGCCAGACCTGCTCCCGCAGCCGCGCCGCAGGCGGCGAGCCCCCCACGATGGAACGGAAGGTGAAGTTGAATGCGCGCCGGATCTGGAAAAAGCAGGCGAAGAGGTGCGCCGGGTCCTGCGGGCTGTCGCGGAACGCCGGCAGGTCCAGGAAGTGCTCCAGGCCGGCGACGAAATCACGATAGAAGCCGAACGACGCCTGGGCCCCTTCGCCGTCCCGGCCGTGGATGGCGTCGTAAAAGGGGAGCTGGCACCGGCTGAAGAGGTGATAGAAGACCAGGTCGCGATAGAGGTCCAGCTCTTCCGCGGCGACCGCCTTCTTCGCCATAGCCAGCCGGGCTCGCAGCTCCGCCGCCAGCTCCTCGGCCGCCTTCTGGATGCCCGGCACGTTGGGGTTGGACCCGGCGAGGTCGACCTGTGAGTGCCAGACGACGTCGAACGGCCGGAAAGCCTCTCCCAGCACCTGCCGCTCCAGAGTGATCCGCTCCGGAGTGAACGGGTTGCAATAGACGAGCTTCGAAATCGCCTCCACCGCCTCGCGTTCCTGCCCGGTGAGCAGCGGCTTCGCCATACGGCCCCCCTTTCCAGCATCCAGCGTACAGGCACTATACATCGAATGCCGGGCTCCCGCGGCTGGACATTCCTCGCTTGATCCGGCTCTCCCTTTGATCTCAGCGGTTTGCGTCGGTGGCCCCCGGATGGCACGGCGCTGGCTCTCTCCTCTGGCGTCCCAAGGAGGGAACGACCATGAAATCACCCGCAATCCGGCTGCTCGTCGTCCTGGCGCTGCTCGTCCCGTTCCATGCCCACGCCGCCGGCCTCCTCATCGCCGACGGCGGATTCGGCGGGGTGCTCGAGATCCAGGAGCACACCGTCCAGGTCACGATCAACAACGGCATCGCCGTCACCGAGGTCACCCAGGTCTTCCGCAACACCGAGGACCGGCAGGTCGAGGCGCTCTATACCTTCCCCGTGCCGAAGGGGGCGTCGGTCGCCAATTTCAGCATGTGGATCAACGGCAAGGAGATGGTCGGCGAGGTCGTGGAGAAGGAGCGCGCCCGCCAGATCTACAACAGCTACAAGGAGCAGCGGAAGGACCCCGGCCTTCTCGAGCAGGCTGATTACAAGACTTTCGAGATGCGCATCTTCCCGATCGGCCCACGCGCCGAGCAGCGGGTACAGATCACGTATTACCAGGAGCTCGATTTCGATCACGATTGGGCCACCTACGTCTATCCCCTGGCCACGGTCACCGAGACGGCCGTGAATTCCAGAGTCAGCGGTACCTTCGGGCTCACCCTGGAGGTCAAGTCCGAGATCCCCATCACCGCCATGGAGAGCCCGAGCCATGCTGACGACGTGGCCTTCGCTCGGCACGGGAACGATCACTGGCAGGCGAGCCTCGAGGCCGAGGGGGGCGACCTGAGCCGCGACGTGGTCCTGGCCTATCACACCGCCCGGCCGCGTACGGGTGTGGACCTCATCGCCTCGCGAGAGCCGGGGGAGGACGGCTATTTCCTGCTGACGCTGACCGCCGGCGAGGAGCTGTCGAAGGCCGTCGAAGGGATGGACTACGTGTTCGTGCTCGACGTGTCGGGGAGCATGAACGAAGAGGGGAAGCTCGCCCTCTCCCGCGGCTCGGTGAGCGCTTTTATCGAGGCGCTCGGCGAGGGGGACCGCTTCGACGTGATCGCCTTCAACGTCGACGCCCGGGAGCTGTTCCGCGAGCTGCGGCCGGCGGAGACCAAGACGCGCTCCGAAGCCGTGACCTTCCTGGAATCCCAGAAGGCCCGTGGCGGCACCTTCCTGGAGCCGGCTCTGCGCAGCGCCTATCGCTACAAGGCATCAGACCGCCCTCTGAACGTGGTGATCCTTTCGGACGGCATGACCGAGCAGGCGGAGCGGCGTACGCTCCTGCGGCTGATCGGTGAGCGCCCCGAGGGGGTGCGGGTCTTCGCCATCGGCGTGGGTAACGAGGTGAACCGTCCGCTCCTCGAGCAACTCGCCGAGGACGCCGGCGGCCTCGCCGCCTTCGTCTCCCGCGAGGACAACTTCGAGCGCCAGGCCCAGGCCTTCCGGCGCAAGCTCCTGCGCCCGCTGGCAAGCAACCTGGAGATCACGCTGGACGGCGCCGATGCCTACGACCTCGAGCCGGGCAGGCTGCCGAACCTCTATCACGGCGCACCGGTCCGCCTCTATGGCCGCTATCGTGAGGCCGGACCGGTGAAGGTGCGCATCCGGGCCGATATCGGCGGCGAGATCCTCGACCGCACGGTGGACATCCAGATCCCGGAGGACGCGGACAACCCCGAGATCGAGCGCATGTGGGCCTGGCACCGGGTACAGCGGCTTCTCAAGGAGGCGGACCGCGAGGGCAACCGTAGCGCCGTGGCCGATGAGATCGTACGCCTGGGAGAAGCCTTTTCGATCGTCAGCGAGTACACCTCCTTCCTGGTGCTGGAGAACGACGCCGAGTACCGGCGCTGGCAGATCGAGCGCCGCAACGCCAACCGCGTGGAGCGCGACCGCCGCAAGCAGGGGAGGGTGCGGGCCGAGTTGGAGCGGCTGCGCGTCAAGGCGGTCGAGGGGATCGGGCCGGTGGAACGCAAGAAGGACACGACCGCGTCTGCCCCGGTGCTGCCGCAGCGCCTCGCCAGCGCTGATCCTCCAACAGAGACCGGCCCGTCGACGAGCGGCGACGTGGATTTCGGCTCGGGCGCCGTGGACCCGTTGACCGCCGGACTGGCCGCCGCCCTCGCCGGTCTGGCGCTCGCCCGCCGGCGGCGGCAATGAAAGGAGAGATGGCAGGGGGGCGCCTCCCCGGCGTCTCCCTGCTCCTCGCGCTGCCGGCGCTGGTGATCTATTGCCTGCCGGCTCTCGCCGCCCGTCTGGAGCTCGACTGGAGGGCGGTCAGCGGCGGCGAGGTCTGGCGGATCGTCACCGGTCATTGGACCCACGTCTCGTTGGATCATCTGCTCTGGGATGTGGCCGCCTTCGCCATTCTGGCCACCGCCTGCGAGCTGCGCGAGAGCTGCGGCCGTAGGCGGACTCTCATGACCGTGGGGCTCGCGGCGGTGGCGATTCCAATCACTTTGTGGCTGGCTCTCCCCGGAATGATCCGCTATCGCGGCCTCTCCGGCATCGACTCGGCCCTCTTCGTGCTGCTCGCCGTCACGATTCTGAAAGAAGAGCTGGCGGCGGGCCGCCGCGGGCGGGTCTGGGTAGGAGCGCTCGCCCTCGCGGCGTTCGGAGCGAAGCTCGGCTTTGAAGCCATCACCGGCACGGCGCTCTTCACCGAGGCGAGCGGGGGAGCCGTGCCGGTGCCGCTGGCCCATCTTGTGGGCGGTCTGTGCGGTCTGGCGATTGCTGCTATGCCGTATACCCCCCGTCGATCACCAGGTCCGTCCCGGTGACATAAAGTGACTCGTCCGAGGCGAGATAGAGGATGGCATCGGCGATCTCCTCGGGCTCGGCGAAGCGGCCGTGCAGGGAGCCCTCGGCCATGGCCCGGAAGGCCGCGTCTTCCGAGCCGGTCTTTTCGATCAGATCACGGAAGAACGGCATAGCCGTCCACAGCGGCGTCCGCACGCCCGCCGGGCAGACCGTGTTGACGCGGATGCCGTCGCCGATACACTCCTTGGCGATCGCTTTCGAGAACATGCAGACCGCGGCCTTGCTGGCGCAGTAGGCGCTGGCGCCCGGCGAGGCTTTCAGGCCCGAGGCCGATGAGATATTGATGATGCTGCCGCTCCGGCGGTCATTCCTCATGGCGCGGACGGCAGCCCTGGCGCCGAGGAAGGCCCCATCGAGGTTGACCGCCATGACCTGGCGCCACTCCTCGAGACTCATCTCCGTGACCGTTTGGGCGTGGGAGATGCCGGCCGAATTCACCAGGATGTCCAGCGGCCCGAGGGAGGAGCGGACCCGCTCGAGCGCCTCGTCCCAATCTCTTTCGACAGTCACGTCCAGCCGGCACGCCGAGGCCGCCCCGCCCGCGTCCCGGATCTCCGCCGCGGCCCGCTCCGCGCCCTCCACCGCGAGGTCGGCGCAGAGCACCGAGGCGCCGTGCCGCGCCAAAGTGAGCACCGCGGCGCGGCCGATGCCCGAGGCCGCGCCGGTGACCAGCGCCACCTTGCCATCCACCCTTCTGTCTCGCATTTCTCAGCTCTCTCTCTCGCCCGAGCAAAGTAGAATGATCGCATGACGATCCCCGATAAGATCCATCGTTCCAAGCGTGATGCCTGGCTGGTGGCGGTCCTCGCGGTCGCCGGAACGCTGTCCCTCGGGATCTCGGTCGTGGCGCTCTTCGAGGAACCGGCCACAGGGCTCATGACCCTGGCGGTCTTGCTGGTGGCAGGCGGATTCGTCGTCTGGACGTTCA
>DASPJI010000797.1:0-12708 GCA_035628695.1 Thermoanaerobaculia bacterium
GGTCGAGTTCCTGCACAAGCACAAGCTCGCGATGATCAACCAGCGCGAGGTCGGCAGCGACGTGAACTCGTTCGAGGAGGGACTGCGCAGCGCACTGCGAGAGGACCCCGACGTCATCCTCGTCGGTGAGATGCGCGACTACGAGACGATCGAGACGGCGCTGCTCGCCGCCGAGACCGGCCACCTCGTGTTCTCGACGCTGCACACCCTGGACGCGACGGAGACGATCAACCGCATCATCTCGGTCTTCCCGCCGCACCACCAGAAGCAGATCCGCATCCAGCTCTCGCAGGTGCTCAAGGCGGTCATCTCGCTGCGCCTGGTGCCGCGCGCCGACGGCATCGGCCGCGTGCCCGCCGCCGAGGTCCTGATCTCGACCGCGTACATCCGCGAGTGCATCGAGAACAAGGAGAAGACCAAGTACATCCGCGAGCAGATCGCGCTCGGCACCAGCCAGTACGGCATGCAGACCTTCGATCAGTCGCTCTTCCAGCTTTATAAAGGCGGCCTGATCACGCTCGACGAGGCGTTGAAGCGCGCCACCAACCCGGACGAGTTCCGGCTCAAGATCCAGGGCGTGCAGTTCACCGCCGACATCTCGCGCGACCAGATGGAGGAGTCGCTGCAGATCCCCGGCGACGGCGACCTGCTCATCGGCGGGTCGTCGTTCGAGATCTAGGTGCCGGGAATCTAGTTGGCGGACACCACCTGTTACGGCAAGGCCGTGCAGCTCCTGGCGGCGCGGTCCCACTTCCGGGCGGAGCTGGCGGCCAAGCTCTCCCGGCGCGGCTATCCGCAGGAGGAGGTCGAGGCCGCCCTCGACCGCCTCGCCCGCGAGGGGTTCCTTGACGACACCCGCACCGCCCGTGAGTTCGTCGCGCACCGCCAGGAGTCGCGCGGCGAGGGGCGGCGGCGGCTGGCGGCGGAGCTGGTGCGCCGCGGCGCACCAGCCGAAGCGGTGACCGCGGCGCTCTCCGATCTCACCCCCGAGGACGACCTGGAGGCGGCGAAGGAGGCCGCGTCGCGGTGGGCCAGGGGCAAGAGCCGGCCCGATGCCGCGGCCCTCGCCCGCCATCTGGAGCGGAAGGGGTTCTCCCGCCGTGCTATCGTAGCCGTTTTGAGCGAGAGGCCCGGAGGCGGCGAGCTGGAAGCCTGGGAAGAAGACCCCGGCGGCTGAGCGTTCCTCCGATGTTCCTTTCCGGCGGGACACCCATGAAAAGCAACGACATCCGTACCAGCTTCAGCGACTTCTTCCGTGCCCGCGGGCACCGCCTCGCCCCCAGCGCGCCGCTGGTGCCGCAGGACGATCCCACGCTCCTGTTCGTCAACGCGGGCATGGTGCCGTTCAAGAACTACTTCCTGGGTGTCGAGGCGCCGCCGGCCAAGCGCGTGGTCTCCGTCCAGAAGTGCCTGCGCGTCTCGGGCAAGCACAACGACTTCGAGAACGTCGGCCCCAGCCCGCGCCACCAAACCTTCTTCGAGATGATGGGCAACTTCTCGTTCGGCGACTACTTCAAGGAGGAGGCGATCAGCGCCGCCTGGGACCTGGTCACCCGCGTCTGGGGGCTGCCGGTCGACCGGCTGTTCGCCACCGTCTACGAAGAGGACGACGAGGCCTGGGACCTCTGGCACCGGCTCTCCACCCTGCCCGAGGGGCGGATCCTGCGCTGCGGCAAGGAGGACAACTTCTGGGCCATGGGCGAGACCGGCCCCTGCGGCCCGTGCAGCGAGATCTTCGTCGACCTCGAGCCGGACCGGCCGCAGGTGAGCTGGGCCGAGGGCACCGAGTCCAACCGCTATCTCGAGATCTGGAACCTGGTGTTCATGCAGTACGAGCGCGACGCCGGCGGCGGCCTGACGCCGCTGCCCAACCCGTCGATCGACACCGGCGCCGGCCTCGAGCGGACCACGTCGGTGCTCCAGGGGGTGCGCTCGAACTACGACACCGACCTGTTCCGGCCGATCCTCGACGGCGCCGCCGACCTGGCGGGGCTGCGCTACGGCCAGGACGCCGAGAAGGACGTGTCGCTGCGCGTCATCGCCGACCACGTGCGGTCGGTGTCGTTCCTGCTCGCCGACGGCGTGATCCCGGGCAACACCGGGCGCGGCTACGTGCTGCGCCGCATCCTGCGCCGGGCGGTGCGCCACGGCATGCGGCTGGGCTTCGAGGAGCCGTTCTTCCACAAGCTGGTGCCGGTGCTCGGCGAGGTGATGGGCTCGGCCTACCTGGAGCTGGCGGCGACGCGCCAGGCCACGGTGTCGACCATCAAGGCCGAGGAGGAGAGCTTCCTCAACACGGTCGCCAGCGGCACCCGCAAGGTGCAGGAGGAGATCGAGCGCCTGCGCCGCGCCGGCGAGTCGGTGCTGCCCGGCAACATGGTCTTCCGGCTGTACGACACCTATGGCCTCCCGCTGGAGCTGATCCGCGAGATCGGCGAGGAGGAGCGCTTCACCCTCGACGAGGAGGGGTTCAAGCAGGCGCTCGACGAGCAGAAGGCGCAGGCGCAGCAGGCGACCAAGGAGAACCAGAACCGGATGAAAGCCCTCGGCGAGGTGATCCGCGGCCACGCCGACCTCGCCGAGACGCTGTTCGAGGGGTACGACCGCACCGAGCTGCCGCAGGCCGAGGTGGTCCGCCTGGCTACCTGGAAGGACGGCACGCCGCTGCGCGTCTCCTCTCTCGGGGAGAAGCAGTCGGGCGTGGTGATCCTCGACCAGACCGTCTTCTATGCCGAGTCGGGCGGCCAGGTGGGCGACACCGGCGAGATCCTCTGGGAGGGAGGCAAGGCGCGGGTGGTCGACACCCAGAAGGACTCCGCGGGGGTGATCTTCCATTTCGTCGAGGTGGAGCAGGGGCAGCTCTCGCGCCACACGCGGGTCCGGCTGCGGGTGGATCACGAGATCCGCCTGGCCACCCAGCGCAACCACACGGCCACCCATCTGCTGCACGCGGCGCTGCGCCTGGTGCTGGGCAAGAGCGTGCGCCAGGCCGGCTCGCTGGTGGAGCCGACGCGGCTGCGCTTCGACTTCACCTACCACCGCGGCATGTTCCGGCAGGAGCAGGAGCAGACCGAGGACATGGTCAACGAGTGGATCCGCCGCGCGGTGGCCACCGAGACCGTGCAGCGCAGCTATCAGGAAGCGGTGGCCGCGGGCGCCATGGCGCTGTTCGGCGAGAAGTACGGCGAGCGGGTGCGCACCGTCAACATCCCGGGCTTCAGCCTAGAGCTCTGCGGCGGCTGCCATGTCCGCAACACCGGCGAGATCGGCCTGTTCCTGGTGGAGTCCGAGCGCGGCGTGGCCTCGGGCGTGCGCCGCATCGAGGCGGTGACCGGGTCCTACGCGCTGGAGGAGGTGCGCCGCCAGCGCGCCGCCTACCTGGAGCTGGTCAACCGCCTGGGCATCCGCGCCACCGATTACCAGCAGCAGATCCAGCGCGCCGAGCAGCTCCGGCAGAAGCAGAACGAGCTGGAGCATGAATTGAAGAAGCTGCGCATGCAGGTGGTCTCCGGCGCTCCGTCCCCGGGTGACGAGGAGGTCCTGGTGGAGGGCATCAAGGTGCTCGCCCGCGAGGTGCCGCCGGCGCCGGCCAACGAGATGCGGGACATCGCGGACCAGCTCCGCTCGAAGCTCGGCTCGGGCGTCGTGGTCATCGGCTCGCGCGGCGAGGGCACGGTGAGCCTGGTGGCGGCGGTCTCCAAGGACCTGACGCCGCGGGTCAAGGCCGGCGAGCTGGTCAAGCGCCTCTCCGCCATCGTCGGCGGCGGCGGCGGCGGCCGTCCCGACTTCGCGCAGGCCGGCGGCAAGGACCCGGACAAGCTCCCCGCCGCCTTGAACGCCGCCCGCGACGCGGTGCGCGAGCAGCTCGCGGGGCGGTAGGCCTCACCCACCTGGGGGGCTCCCCGCCCCCCAGTTTCTCACCCTATTGCCAAAACTCTCTTCATTTGAGCTAAGATACAGCCCGCCGCTCAACGCGCTCAGTTTGTTGTATCGGGATCCGCGGCACCGTCGTTACGGAGTCCTGTCGTATGAGATCTGTATCCATGAGGATCGGGGTCTGTGTCTCTCTATCTCTGAGCCTGCTGCTCGGCGGAGTGGAGCTGCGGGCCCAATCAGCTGCCAAGTCAACCTCCAGCGTCAAGATCGGCATCAGCCCCGAGGGACGCAAGGTCATCTACAACGAGGGGCTGGCGCACCGCGCCCGCCGCACCTCGGCCAAGCTGGTGGCCGCCGATCCCGAGATCGAGCCGCTGATCATCCGCCACAGCGACGCCCAGCAGCTCGACCCCAAGCTGGTCAAGGCGCTCATCCAGGTGGAGTCGGGTTATAACCAGCGCGCCCGCTCCAACAAGGGGGCCATGGGCCTGATGCAGCTCATGCCGGGCACGGCGAGCGATCTGCGGGTGCAGAACCCCTATGATCCCGACGAGAACCTGCGCGGCGGCACCGCCTACCTGCGGCAGATGATCGACCGCTTCAACGGCAAGCTCGAGTGGGCGGTGGCCGCCTACAACGCCGGCCCCGGCGCCGTCGAGCGGTACGGCGGCATCCCCCCCTACAACGAGACCCGGAACTACGTGCGCCGGGTGCTGTCGCTCTATCAGGGGGCCGCGCCCGCTATTGGGGTCACGGGGGTCGCGGGGAGCCTGGTGCCGGTGGTGAACGGTGCCGGCGGCATCCGCCGCAAGCCGCACCTGATCCGCAACAGCCAGAACCGTCTCGTCCTCACCAGCTCGCTCGACGGGGTCCGGTAGCGGGTGCACCCCCCGAGACCCGGCAGACGGCGCGCCGGGACCCGGCGGTGGCATACAATGCCCCGGTAGCGGCCCGTCCGCCCTCTCAGACCGATGCTCAATCTGCCGAATCTCCTGTCGATCTTCAGGATCCTGCTCGTGCCGCCGCTCGTGGTGGTGCTGCTCACCAAGTTCGACGGCAAGGAGTGGTGGGGGCTCGGCCTCTTCCTGCTCGCCGCGGTGATGGACTTCCTGGACGGCTACCTGGCGCGCCGCCGCCAGGAGGTGACCCGTCTCGGCACCCTGCTCGACCCGGCGGCGGACAAGATCCTGGTGTCGGCGGCGTTCATCTCCCTGGTGGAGCTGGACCCGGGCGTGGTGCCCGCCTGGATGGTGGTGGTCATCATCGCCCGCGAGTTCGCCGTGACCTCGCTGCGCAGCTTCGCCGCGGCGGAGAGCCTGGTGATCCCCGCGGGCTTCTCGGGCAAGGTCAAGACGATCGTCCAGATCGTCGCCATCGCGCTCCTCATCATCTACAACCAGTTGGGGGAGTTCCGGCACCTGGCTCCGATCTCGCTGTGGGTGGCCGTCGTGGTGACCGCCTACTCCGGCATCGAGTACTTCGTCCGCTTCGCCCGGCTCATCCTGGGCTCCCCGAAGACCTGAGCCCGAGGGGTATCCTTGGGCCGGATGCCCCGCTCGCCGATCCGCTTCCGTCCGCCGGCCCTGGCGATCTCTTCGGAGGCGCGCTGGATGCTATTGCGCGCCTTCGGACCACCGTCTGCACCGCCCCCCCGACCCGTAGACGCCGCCGCCTGCCTGGCCCTGGCCCGGCGCTTCGAGCTGTCCGCCCGCGTCGCCGCGCGCAACGGGCGGGAGCGGCTGGCGGCCGAGCTGGGGGCCGAGACGGCGGACGGCTTCCGGCGCGACCAGTCGATGACGGCGGCCCTGGGGCTGCGCCTCCTGGCCGTGGCCCGGGACGTGGCCGAGGCGGCCGTGCCCCTGGATCTGCCGCTGGTGGTCTTCCTCAAGTACGTGGCGCTCGACGCCGTGGGGCTGCCCGTGGTCGGGGCGCGCTCCGCCTGCGACGTGGACGTGCTGGTGCCGGCGGGACGGGAGGGCGATCTCCAGCGGGCGCTCCTGGCGCGGGGCTACCACGACTCGGGCCTGCGCGAG
This sequence comes from Thermoanaerobaculia bacterium, assembly GCA_035628695.1. Classification (GTDB taxonomy): domain Bacteria; phylum Acidobacteriota; class Thermoanaerobaculia; order Multivoradales; family UBA5704; genus DASPJI01. Next base: position 5,910 of record DASPJI010000797.1, read on the forward strand.
GGGGAGCACCAGCTCCCGTCGCTGACCCATCCGGGGGGAGGCAAGGTGGAGGTCCACCGGCGGATGCCCGGGGTGCGACCCGCTTCGTCACGGTCCGCGACCCTGGAGGCGCTGGCCGGCGCCGGGCTCCTCTCGGCCGTCCCCGGCCTGCCGGGGCGCTGCGCCGTTCCGGTCCCGGGGGTGCTGGCGGCGCACGCGCTGGTCCACGGCCTGGGGCAGCACGGCTTCTGGCCCGACTCCTATCCTCTCTTCAAGATGGTGGGCGACCTCGCCGACCTGGGCTTTGCCGATCCGGGGAAGCTGGAGGAGATCGCCCCCTGGGTCGCGCGGGACGTCTCCCGGGAGGAGGCCGAGGCCGTCCGGCGGCTGTGCGGCGCCCTGGTGGCGGGCAGCGATCCCGCCGGATGGCCGGGGGAGGAGGGAGAGGAGGTGGGTGGAGAAATGGTGCTGCTCCGCCACATCCTGGCCGGGCGGCTCGATCCGGACTACGCCGCCGCCATGCGGCTCGGCTTCTTCCACTCCCAACCGAGCGACCACCCGCCGCTCGTCCGGCTCCTGCGCTCCGTCGTCGACGCGCTCGTCCTCTCCCGCGCCCAGATCGACGCCATCTACGGCCCGCCGCGCCATCCGCTCGGCTACCTGGGCCGCCGCCTCGCCCGCCCCCTCGACCTCCTCCGCCGCCTGGGGAGCTACGGCATCAAGGCGTTGCGGGTCCGGCCCTGATCCGGGACGCCTGTATACTCCTCCTCCGGTGAAAGGAGCCCGCGGACCCTCCCGTCAGCCCTCTCGGCATACCTCGCGCGGCCCCGCGGCCGCTCCGGCGGCCCCGCGCCAGTCCCCGGCCCTGAAGCTGGCGACCTTCGCTCTCCTTCTCCTCAACCTGGTGCCGCCGTTCCTCCTCTCGCCCACGGCGAAGGAGTCGTTCCGGCTGCCCAAGCTCCTGGTGAGCGAGTGGCTCGGCCTGCTGTCGCTCCTGTTCCTCGCCTGGCAGGTCCGCGGGATGAGGACGGTGAGCCTCGCCGGGCTCTGGCGCCGGCCCGCCATCCGCGCGCTCCTCCCCATGCTCCTGGTAGCGACCGCCGGGATCTGGACGACGGCGCATCCGGTCCATCTGCGCGAGGGGCTCATCGACCTCTGGATCGGCGCCGCCTGCCTGGCCGGCTGGAGCCTGGGGCTCTCGCCGTCGCGGCTGGAGCGCCTGCTCACCTGGCTGCTGTGGCCCGCGTCGGCCCTGGCCCTGATCGCCATCGTCCAGTTCCACGACATCTTCCAGCCGCTCGGCCTCGTCGGGCTGGCCTACGACGCCCGCCTGGCCCTGACCTCCACGGCCGGCAACCCCGGGGACCTCGGCGCCTATCTCGTGCTCCCGTGCCTGGTGGCCCAGCGGCTCCTCCTGCGGCGGGACCCGGCGCCGCATCCCCGCGTTGTCCGTTGGGGAGCCGCGGCGGCCCTCGGGATCTGCCTGTACGCGCTGCTGCTCACCCAGACCCTCGCCGCCCTCGCCGCCCTGGCCGCCGGGACCCTGGTCCTCTGGCTCCACCTGCTGCCCCGCCGCCGGGCGGCCGTGCTGCTCGCGGGCGGAGCGGCGGTCGCCCTCGCACTGGTGCTGGCGGTGCCGCCGCTGCGCGGGCGCGTGGCGGAGAAGATCGATCAGGTGCTCCGCGGCGACCTGAACGCGGCGCTCACCGGCCGCCTCGACGGCTGGTACGCCGCCGGGTGGATGGTCCGCCAGCACCCGCTGACCGGCGTGGGGCACGGCGCCTACCGGCCCGAGTTCGTGCCCGCCAAGCTGGCGCTCCTCGACGAGGGGGTCCGCTTCTACCCCGGGCAGGTCCTGGTGGTCTTCGGCAACGCCCACAACGAGTACCTGGAGGCGATGGCCGAGTGGGGGTGGCCCGGAGTCGCCGCCCTGCTGTGGGCCCTCTGGGTGCTGGTCGCCGCCCTGCGGCGGCCGGCGCGGCAGGCGGCCGGTCCCGGGGAGACGGAGATGGAGGAGGAGACGGAGGAGGCGAAGCGGGACCGCGGGCTCGCCTGGGCCGGCACGATCTCCCTGGCCGTGCTCTGCCTCGCCTATTTCCCCTTCCGTGTCGCCCTGGTCGCCTTCCCGGCCCTCCTCTTCCTCGCCTGGGTCCTCCGCCGCGGGACGCCGGCCACGCCTCCGAACGAGGCGGGGACCGGAGGCCGGGTGACGGGCCGGCTCCTCGTCTGGCCCCTGCTCGTCGTTCTGGCGTTGGCGCTGGCCGGGCAGACCGTCCGCTGGCGGGACCGCATGCTCGGCGGCCGGCTGCTCCGCACGGCCGAGCTCCTCTCCATGCGCGCCCTCGCCACCGGCGGGGCGCCGCCTCAACTGATCGCGGTCAACCTCAACGCCCTGCGGCGGGCCGCGGACCTCGATCCGGTGGAGGTGGGGATCCCCATCGCCCGCGGCACCCAGTTCCTCCTCGCGGCCAACCCGGAAGCCGCCCTCGACGCCTACCGGCAGGCGCTGGCACTGGAGCCGCGGCCGGAGATCTACTTCAACCTCGGCCGGGCCCTGCACGGCGCCGGCCGGACGGAGGAGGCGCGCCGCCAGTTCGAGATCGCCCTGCGCCTCGATCCGCGCCTCACCAAGCTGCTGCCGGCCGGCGTCCGGTGAGCTCCACGGGACACCCCTTGTCCGAGTTCCGTCCAGGCCCAGAGACGCGGGTGCGGCCCCGGGGGGATGTCCTCTTCCGTGACCTCGGCGGCGAGGCGGTCCTGCTGGACCCGGAAGCGGGGACCTATTTCGGCCTCAACGAGGTGGGGACCGAGATCTGGAGCCTCCTCGCCGAGGGCACCCCGCTGGGCGAGGCTCACGTCCGGCTGGTCCGGACGTACGACGCGCCGGCCGACGAGGTCTGGGAGGATCTCGTCGCCCTGGTCCGCGACCTGGTGGGCAGCCGTCTCGTCGAGGTCCTCGACGATTGAAGGCATGCGCGCTTTGAAAAGGGGAGTTGTAACGTTGTAAAGGGAGGGAGGGCGCTCCTCTCCTCACCGGCCGGTCCCCGCCATCCGGTCCTCCCTCCGGAACCGATGACCGAAGCGCTGGCCCGCCCCTTGCATCTACATACAACTGGCTTGGATTCAAGGCACACCCGCCGTGAGGCGGGGCCGCAAAGCCAAGGGATCTCGTCCTGAGATGGCCCGGCTGCCGAAAAGCCCCCACTGCGAGGAGAGCACCATGAGGGGTTTCGGGGGCATCATTCGAGCGTCGTCACTTCTCCGTCCACATTTTCACCCGCCACCCCCAGTGTCTGATCAGTAGGCGCTTCTGCGCCGTATTTCGAATTGGTTGTATCAGCGCCTCGGTGCTGAAATGAATAATTGTGTCCAAACCGATCGGAAACGATTCGACTGAGGAGAAAAACTACCATGAGATTCCATCGGACTATCGGCAAGAGCATCACGTTGTTGACGTTCGCCGTCCTCGCCGTCCTGGCGCTGCCGGCCTACGCCACCCCCCTGGCCCCGTTCATCGACCTGCAGGAGAAGGGGCTGACCCTGGTGGACGACGGCGACGGCCTCGTCGGCTGGGGCGGCGGCCCGCGCACCCTGACCGTCGACGTCCAGGGGCCGGTCCGCTTCGCCCTGCTCTACTGGGCGGGCCGCGAGCGCCCCTGCGCCGAGACCGCCCCGGGCGACTGCTCCGGCTTCGTCCAGCCGTTCAAGGACCAGCAGATGGTCTTCAACGGCACCCCGATCACCGGCACCGTGATCGGTACCGAGACCCAGCCCGTGTCCGGCGGCGGGCCGATCCTCAACGTCGGCTACTTCGCGGACGTCACCTCGCTCGTCTCGGCGGCGGGCCCCGGCCTGCACGACTTCACCTTCGAGGACGGCAATGACGCGAGCAACCTCTGGCGCCTGAACGGCGTCGGGCTCCTCGTCGCCTACACCAATTCCTCGGACCCCAAGACCTACCGGGTGCTCGTCTGGGATGGCCTCGACTTCGCCTTCGGCCCCGACCCGACCCCGGGCGACACCCGCATGACCGCGCCGGTGACCTTCAACCATGGCGCCAACTCGGCCGACCGGATGGCGAGGCTGCGGCTGTTCATGGGTGACGGCACCATCGACCGGCCCGACCACGTCACCATCAGCAACAACCCGACCCAGTTCAACGAGCTGAACGGCGACGACGGCGCGCAGTGGGAGACCGACGACTACAGCATCCTCATTCCCTCCGGCGTGGGCACCACGACGATCCAGGTCTTCTCGGCCCCGAGCAACCAGAACCCGGACAGCCTCCTCTGGGAGGTCGCGGCCCTGCGCGTCGAGCAGCTCGACGCCGCCGCACCCACCTGCCCGACCCAACTCGTCGCCGGCCCGCCGGCCCAGGCCATCACCACCTTCGAGGACAACGGCTCCGGCCTCGCCTCGCTGCTGGTGACCAAGTCCGAGAACGCGGACACCGTGGTGCCGCCGTTCGCCGTGGGCACCACCGACCCGGTGGTCGTGACCGCCACCAAGATCGACCAGACCAAGCGGGCGCGGATCGAGATCATCGCCACCGACCTCGCCGGCAACTCGCGGATCTGTGACCCGATCCACACCCTGGTGGTCCGCAACGTCGGCAACAACAACGAGACCGCGGACCTCAAGTCGAGCGACGTGCCGTTCGCCGAGAACAAGGTGACCATCATCAACGGCAGCTCCGGCCTCGCCACCCTGGAGGTCAAGGTCAACGGCCAGAAGTTCAAGGCCAGCGGCCTCAAGGACGGCGAGACCCGCACCCTCGACATCTCGTCGGCCATGCAGCCCGGCGACAACAACGTCGTGGGCCTCAAGGGCACCGGCAAGCCGGGCTCCTGGGCCGACGTCTTCATCTGGGACGGCGTGAGCCAGTAGCCGGCACGCGTTTTGAATAATTCGCTCGGCGTCCCATGGGCGCCGAGCCAATCTCCAAAGGAGGAGCACTTCATGAAGAAGGCGTACAGGAAGCCGACCCTGCGGCGGCTCGGCCTGCTGCGGCAGGTCACCCGGTTCAGCTTCTGAGATCCTGAGATGTTTTCTGATGGCGGGACCCGCTCGTGGCGGGTCCCGCCAGTTCCATTTTACGGGCGGCGGAGCCCGCTCGGGGAGGATTACCATGATCGGACCGGACAGCCGGCTCCGGCGGAGAGACCGCGTGCTCGTCCAGAGCGCGGCGGACCAGCGCATCCTGCTCGACCTCGACGGCGGGCAGTACTATGCGCTCGACGAGGTGAGCGGCAAGGTGTGGGAGCTCTGTGACGGCACCCGCGACGTCGCCGCGGTGGTCGCGGCGGTCTGTCAGGACTACGACGCCCCGCCCGAGGAGATCGAGGAAGACGTCCGGGCCTTCCTCGAGGAGCTGGTGGATGAGAAGCTGGTCGTTGCCGAAGCATGAGGCGAGGCCCGAGGCGGTGCCCCGGGCGAGGCCGGAAGCCGGGCTCCTCTTCGCCGTCCGGGTGCTGCTGTTCGCCGTCTTCGCGGTGCCGCTGCTGCTCCGGCTGGTGAAGCTGCCGCGCCTGCGCGACTGGCTGGAGCCCCACCTGGACCGGCCGGCGCCGGCCCTCTCCGACCGCGCCGCGGTCGAGAGCCTGGTGGGGCGCATCGACGCCCTGCTCGCCGCCGGGCGCCCCTTCGTGCGCTCGGGGTGCCTCACCCGCGGCGTCACCCTCTACTACTTCCTGCGCCGCGCCGGGGCCGGCGTCTGCCTGGTCTTCGGCATGGGAAAGATGGGGGGGGCGATCGCCGGCCACTGCTGGCTCGTCTTCGCGGGCGAGCCCCTGGTGGAGAAGGAGGACCCCCGGCCGCTCTTCGTCGAGACCTGGCGCATCGCGCCCTCCGCCGCTCCGGCGGCCGAAGGGGAGCGGCGGTCGATCGCCGCGGCGGAGGCCCGATGACCCGCAGCTCCTACGACCTCCACGGCCTCCGGCTGGCGATCAATCCGGCGCAGGCGAGCGATGGCGAAACGATGGAGACGATGGGGGCCCTCCAGGCCCGGCTCGCCTCGCTCCCCCCCGCGGACGGCGCGGACGGCGGGGGCGGGCCGCCCGACCTCCTCTTCGAGATCCACACCGTCAGCGGCGGCCGCGAGCACGGCCTCGCGCGGCCCGCCGCGCCGCGGCCGGTCTACGACCCGCCGCTGGGCGAGGTGGTCTACGACGACGGCGGCGACATCCTTTATATCGAGCACGGGCCGCGCCTGCGGGTGCTCGCCGAGCCCGGCCTCGGCCGGGTGCGCGTGTCGGCCCACGTCTCCGGCGATACCGGCGATGCGGGCGACGCCGACGGCTCCGACGTCTGGCTCCTCTCCCATCCGCTGTTCACCGTCCCCCTGGCCGAGCTGCTCAAGCGCCGCGGCCTCTACAGCCTGCACGCCGCGGGGCTCTGCCTGGACGGCAGGGCCCTGGTCCTCCCCGGCACCAGCGGCTCGGGCAAGTCGACCCTGGCCCTGGCCCTGGTGCGCGCCGGCTTCGGCTTCCTCGGCGACGACACCCTGTTCCTCTCCCGCAAGGCGGAGGGGCTGCGCCTCCTCGCCTTCCCGGACGAGCTCGACCTCACCGACCAGACGGTCGGCTTCTTCCCCGAGCTGGCGCCGCTCCTCGCCGAGGGGGCGCGGCCCGGCTGGCGCAAGCGGCAGCTCCGCGCCGAGGAGGCCTACGGCGCCCAGGTGGTCTGGGAGTGCGCGCCGGGGGCGCTGGTCTTCCCGCGCGTCGCCGGCCGGCAGGAGAGCGTCCTGACGCCGATCGATCCCGGCGAGGCGCTCCTGGAGCTGGTGCCCAATGTCCTCCTCACCGAGCCGGCGTCGTCCCAG